>DTZW01000215.1:13825-23042 GCA_012961165.1 Gammaproteobacteria bacterium
GGAATCTTCGCCGCACAACCTGCGATCAATCCACCTGTGAAACCAACCTGAGCTTCGGGGTATTTGAATATGGTGTTGTCAGCTGCAACGACCAGATCGCACATCTGAACCAGAATATAGGCGCCACCAACGCAATAGCCCTGGACGCAAGCGATGACAGGTTTGTTGGTGATGACACCAACACCGGGTACGCCCTGCCACATTTCCATTGGTGGGTCCTTGATATCGGCCCCAACTGAAAATGCTCGGTCACCATCCGCGCATAGGATGGCTGAGCGAGCATCGGAATCGCGAAACTGTCGCAGTGCGGCTCGTAGGCCCTGAATTAATGCTTCGTTCAGTGCGTTGAGCTTGCTTGCGCGATTAAGTGTAATGACGGCAGTCTTGCCGTTCTGTTCGTACAAAACATCAGACATTTCGGTCAGCCTCTCCATGTAAACGATATATTCGCTCCGCCGTATCATAGAACATCGCATCTTTCTCTTCCTCGCTGAAGTCTACGACGATCTTCTTTAGACCGTTGTATAACACCGGATAGGAGATAGAGAATCGATCAACGGGAAAGTTACTTTCGAACATACAGCGATCTGGTCCAAAACAATCAATTGTGTGCAAATAGTAGTCCCGTTGCGCCTCGACAAATTCGTCTGAATCAGGAGGGGTAGATCGATTGTGCCAACCGAAGCCATTATCTGGCATTGCCAGCCCGCCGATTTTTGCAACGACATTGTCGCACTCCGCTATCTTTTTAATGTCCTGCTTCCATTGCTTAAATACCCCGGCTTTCTTGTCTGCGTAATAACCGACGCCAAGAGGTGTGCCGAAATGGTCCAGTATCATCTGGGTGTCAGGTGCAGCGAGAGCTAGCTCATAGAAATCTTTGTTTTGATAATGATAATGCCAGGTGTCGTAGCTGTAGCCCTTGCGGCCTAGCAGGCGGACACCGGCTCTAAATTTTTGATCAGCATAAAGCCCCTTCGGTGCGCCACCTGGAATAAACAACTCTTTAGGGTGTGTGGCGCAGGCGCCGGCGTGACGAATGCCTCGGAATAGACCATTGCCAGAGACTTCATGTCCGGCAAGAACTTCAACTAACTCATCCCCTAGGGTCAAATCCGCATGGGCAACAATACCGGAGATTTCAGCGCCGTGCCTCTCAGCGGATTCTGTGGCTTGTTCGGCAACGAATCGGGTTTCGCCTAACGGGCGTAAATGCGCCGGACCATCTTTTAAGTATTCCGAGTGGCATTCGACGAAAACGGTTTTAACAATATTATGGCCTGAACCCGTATCAGCATGCAGGTTCTCAACGACATATTCGTTGCCTGGGTGGCGCCAAAGATGATGATGTGGATCTATGATTCGTTGCTCGGGGTCGATGATATCTTCAGTGATGCTGTCTAACCAATCTTGGCTACCGGGTGTGTTCATATGGGTGTACTCAGGTAAGTGTGCTGATTTGCCAAATCATCATTTGACTATAACGCAATACTTCATATGACGCAGCGCGATCCTCGGGTCTCAGTCATCGTATCGAGCAGTAGTGCACCAAAATCTTTGCCACAGGGCCAGGCGACAATTAAAGGAACGGTTAAGTTTCATGATGACAATGAAGTGGTTCGGCAGTGGCACTACCGCATGCTGTCAGAAAAGATGCACCCCGGGGACAAGACCTCCCAGGAGGCGCTCGTTAAGACAGTGACTAATCCAATAAGAACGGTGCTCGAAGTTACGCCAGTAAAATGGATCACCTTTGATATGGCAAAGGTGCAGGCATTTGAAGCAGGAACTGATGGCGGTGCTTACAAGGAGCATCTTTTATCCGCAGATACTGAACGTTTACAAGCCGAGGTTGCACTGCGTGGACTGACATTTGACGACAATTGAAGTGTCGACAATTTCTTTTGCCAGGCAGGTTTTTAGGCGTGGGGTCCGATCTGACCCAAGGTCGTCAATGGCGGCATCAATGTTCGTCCAGTAACGACTGGAGTTGATCGTAGAATTTTCTGCTCATAGGTTTTAAAGAGTGTTGCATCAATCTTATTAGGTTCTGAAGCCGAAGTTTGAGGCTGGGTTAATCACTGGTCATTTATATACGCGCTGGGAGCGCCTCATCAGGTGATCGCGCGAACCAGTGGTACAGTTGCTCAATAACAACCAGGTATACTTTCACCCAGAAAGAAGGACGATAGGGGCTAATCGATGGAGTTTGGCGAAACGATGGATTCGAAAAATGCTCAAAAAAAAGATGTGGACCTCTTGGGTTCGGAGGAGCTTCGAGATCCGTCGATAACGGCCTCAAAGCTTTTAGGTCAGGAAAGGGCGTATTTTTATGACAAATTCGATCCACCGTTCTTCATTTTGTCCAGATATGAAGACGTCAACGGCGCGTTATTAGATGCAGAAACCTATGTTGAAGGGTTCGGCAACGGGCCTAATTTTCAGCCGGCTCAGGGTATCTTGTCAGACGCGCCGCATCACACCTTTACTAGAGGTCTTATTCAGCGTGATTTCCTGGTCAAGCAAATTAGTGATCTGCAACCGCGGCTGGAAGAAATCGTGCAGCAGTTGTTGGATGCGGTTGCGTCAAAAACAATATGGGATCTACACGATGAGCTTTCCTTTCCGCTTCCAGTAATCATCATTTGTGAGATCCTGGGGATACCTACTGATGACATTAAAAAATTCAAAAGGTGGGCGGATGCTTCGGTGGCAAACATGTGTGCGGTAGACCCGTCTGAATACGCCGATGAGCTAGCTGAGATGGGTGCCTATATTCTGGAACAGATTCATCTCAAGAGGAAAGCAGGGAAATCGAGCGACCTGTTATCCGTTATGGCGCTTGCCAAAGAAGATGGAAAATATATGTCAGACGACGAGTTGGTTTCGTTCGCGGGTCAAATATTTGTTGCAGGGAACGAAACAACAACCTCATTGATCTCAAATTTGGTCTGGAGATTGTTGACAATTGGTGATTTGTGGAATGAATTTTGCCGGGATGAAATTGACGTCGACGATGCAATCAACGAAAGCTTGCGATTTGATCCACCGCTGTTGGGTTTGTTCAAGACGACATCACGGGACGTGGAAGTCGACGGCGTGACGATACCGTCCAACACCAAAGTCATGATGCATTACGGCGCGGCAAATAGAGACCCACAGGCATTTTCTGAACCGAACACCTTTAAGTTGAAGCGCTCCGGGAAGAAGATGTTGAGCTTCAGTGTAGGTTTGCATGTTTGCATTGGAAGAGAGTTGGCGAAACTTGAGGCAAGGGTCACATTAACGGCGCTTCGTAAGCGTTATCCAAAGTTGCGGTTAGTCAACGAAGGTGAGCGGGTCGGCCCGTTTCTATTCTGGGGACGATCCAAGTTGCCGGTGACGCACCAGTAGGGGCAAGGTTAACGGCATGATGTCACAACTTAGCCTGTTCACTGAGCGTCTCCTTCGTTATTCAAGTTTGTTTTCGCCAGGGTACAACGGTCGAATCGACTAGTGCCTCATGCTGCCGAGAAATCGTCCGCGTCGTTCAAAAGTGCCCGAACTCGGCTGACCAGTTCGTCGCCCCGGAAAGGCTTTTGTAGCAAACCATCTCTTTCGGAAGGCATATCGTCGAAGTGTGTTCTTGGATACCCGGAGATAAATAGCGCCTGTGTATTCGGATGTATGGCGCGTAAATGAGTCACCATCGTCGGCCCGCTCATTTTGGGCAGGATGACGTCTGAGACTACAAGGTCGATCGGGTGGTCGAGCTTATTGGCAATAGCGAGCGCAGCTTCACCATCCTCGGCTTCGAGTACCGTGAATCCAGCTGCGGCGAGATTAACGCGTACAAGCTTTAGGATAGAGCCCTCGTCCTCGACGACGAGAATCGTCCCGCCGACGCTAGCGTGTTCGACTTCATGAGCTTTATGACCCGATGTTGTGGCGGGTAACATGGTGGATGGGAGTCGGATCATCACGCTGGTACCTTCCCCCTCCGTTGTCTCAAGTGTAGTCTTGCCGCCCATCTGCTCGACGGCGCCATGTACCACTGCAAGCCCGAGGCCTGTGCCACTGCCGGTATCTTTTGTCGTGAAGAAGGGGTCGAAGGCACGCTCGGCAATGTCGGGACTCATACCCGTTCCGCTGTCTGCCACTTCGACGAAAACGTCTCCGTCATCGGCGACGAGACCTGTACGGATCTTAACGATGCCCCCTGTCGGGCTTGCATCCCGGGCGTTAACGACCAGGTTAATAATTGCCTGTTCAAGGAGTTGTGGGTCAACCTCGACGTATGGTAAATAGTCAGCCAGATCAAGTTGCACAGGTGTTTGCTCACCGATTAACCGTTTGAGCATGCCGCTGAGGTTCTCAACGGTGGCCGATAAATCGATGACCAGCGGCGTGTAGACTGACTCGCGCGAAAACGCCAGGAGCTGACGAGTCAGCGCAGCTCCCCGGTTTGCGTTGCGCAGGATCTCGGTTGCCGCCTCGGCTGGACGGCCAGGTTCTTGAGCGATGTCGTCCGCGTAGCCCATGATGACTGTCAGCAGGTTGTTAAAGTCGTGGGCAACCCCCCCTGCAAGCTGACCAACGGCCTGGAGTTTCTGTGTCTGCTGTAGGTTACGTTGCAAATCCAGGTCCGCGGTGACATCCCGCAGGCGTATCACGACCCGATGAATTCCATTTGAATCCTTATAACGACGGCCTGCGGTCTCGATCCAGCGCCACACATCGTCATCGCCGACGTAGCGCACCGGCACACCAGAGAGCAGTTCATCTTCACTGAACATTCGTGCAAAGAGAGCGGACTGCTCCTGTTGGTCAGAAGGCCAGATCCGGTCGGAAAGGGTTGAGCCTACGAGGTTCGTCACACCCAATACCTCGGTTGTGTTTTGGCTCGCATACGTCACTTGCCCTGGTTGATCGATCTCGATGATCACATCGCGACTATGCTCGACAAGTGCACGGTAGCGGGCGCTCTCTTCTACGAGTGCCCGGTCGAGTCTTTTTCGCTCATCTTCAGCGAGTTTCTCGCGGTGTTGGGCAGCCTTGCGACTGATGTCGCTAGAGGCCAGAACCACAAATACAGAGATTAAGAAGATGATTGCGGCCTGGGTAGAAGAGACGCCCATCGTGGTGGAGCCAACCTCGATAGGGGTCACAATTCCAGTGAACCACTTCAAAGCAAGCCCAATCAAAAGTAGCAGGCAGGCGAGGAACCAGCCGATGGCCCCACGGACCCCGACGACCTGAAGCGCTACGATTGGAACGAGGCTAGTGAAGAAGAGGGCGGCAACAGCGCTACCTTGGGTTGTCACGACGACCGCGCAAGAGAAAGCGAAGCAGGTCATAACCAAGATATTTGCGGCTAAAAACGTGCGACCCGAAACGCTGGCTACGAAGGCTGCAATTGCTGCTGCGGCTGCCGCCACTGTGCAAGCCCATCCGATCTGCTGGTTGGCCGATGAAAACTGTACCAGGGCCATAAAAACAAACACGCCCGTCACGACTAAACAGAACCTGACCATGTCCGATTTTTCAGACGGGTTTTGCCGCGGATCTTCGGTGCTTGCCCAAAATTTTCGCAGGATCTTAACCACTTAAGCAGCCTTTGTCTGCTGATTGTCAATTGCTATCAGTTTATCTTTACGCAACTCTGTGTCGCAGGTACCATGAAAACTAGCACGCCCGTATTCTTCTATCAAACTGTTCGTTCACTAGACGGTCTAATCTACAGGCAGATCAATATTAATATAAAACTTATATCTTCTATTAGGAAGGCTACAGCGTATAGGAAGGCTACAGCGTATAGGAAGGCTACAGCGTATAGGAAGGCTACAGCGTATAGGAAGGCTACAGCGTAGCGATACCAACCTGTCACTGCTGAGAGTAGAAAGTGCTCGTAGACCAGCACTCTTGTAATACCTTCGATGAACTCTGCTACCGGTTCTCGGTTGGTTGCCCGCGAGTTGTGATGTTCGTATTAGAACCAAGGAACTACGCACAACAGGTCTCGCTTCGCTCTAATTTGAATTACAATAGCGGACTGTTGATCAAATTTTTGAGTTAAAGGAGACCTCCCCAGGATGTCACAAAGTTTTGAAGTCCAGGGAATGATCCATTCCATTGGCGATACCACTGAATACGGCAACAACGGTTTCACAAAACGAGAGTTTGTGATCAAGCTGACCGGCGAGAATGAAAATCCAACCTACCCTAATCACATTGCCCTTGAATTGATTAAAGACAAGTGCGCAATGATGGACAATCATAATATCGGCGATGAAATCCAGGTGCAGTTTAATCTTTCGGGCAGACTTTGGTCAGGTGGCGGTAACCCGGAGAAGTGTTTTACCAGCTTGCAGGCCTGGCGCGTGACGCCAGCGCCAGGCCAATCACATTCGTCTTCGTTGGCTGACCAGGGCGCTTCACCTCCGCCTTTCGATGACAACGAATATGACGATATCCCATTCTGAGGGACCTCTGGTAATGATGCGCGATACCACTAGCACATCACGCTTCAACCCTGGCCTGCATCAAGTGTTGCCTGACGCATTTTACGGCTGTCGAAGCCGATTTTTTTGACCGGCTTGAATTTTAGTACGCGCCGATTCGGCGTGTTGTTCAGTCTGACGAATTCCTTTTGTGCCTGTTCGTTACCTGCGCGCAAACGTTTTGCCAGGGTCGGCAGGAACCAGTCTATTGTTTCTTGATCGCTGAGCACCTCGCAGGTTCCTTTGTAGGTCAGGCTCAGTGGTGCTTCCATGTCACAACCTTTGCTGGTGATGGAGATTGATGTACGAGGTTCCCGGGCAACTGCCTGGACCCGTACCCGTAGGGATGAGACGCTAAGCCAGAAGTAACCGCGATCATAAACGTAAGACATGATGACACCCACGGGCCAGCCTTCTTTGGTGCTCCACATGAAGGTACATTCGTTCTGGGCGCCTATGAGCGCCTGTTCGTCTTTTTCTTCCAGAGTGTAGTGGCTCACATCGTCGTAATTAAAGCCGTTATCCATGTTTTAATCTCCAGATGAGTGGTCAGAGTGATTTGAGATGTATCGGTTTTGCTCACAAGCTCGACGAATATACTATCAAGTTAATTCCCAATAAGTGGGACTGGAGGACCAGTCATGACGCTGAATCAAATGCAGGTAGAACGTGTGCCGAATCAGGCGGAGCTAGTGGCGCGGGCTGAAGCCTTGTTGCCGGGGTTACACGAGCGTGCCCGGGTAGCGGAAGAGAGTCGACGGCTTTCTGATGACACTGTACGTGAATTCCGGGCGGCTGAGTTTCACAAGATTCTGCAGCCGCGGCGGTTTGGCGGATTTGAGTTGGGTTTCGACACAGCTGCTGAAGTCATTCGTACGCTAGCAACAGCCTGCGGCTCCAGCGGTTGGGTGGCCAACCTGTTCATTGTGCATAACTGGCAGATAGGCCTGTTTCCGATTCAGGCGCAGGAAGAGTACTGGGCGGACGGTTCAGATCAGGTGTGTTCCACGGCATCCTTTGCAACCCACAGCGAAATGAAAGAAGTTGATGGCGGTTTTAGACTTTCTGGGCGCTGGAAGTTTTCGAGCGGCTGTGACTTTGCCGGCTGGTTCATTATCTTAAAGCCCAGTCCTACCTGTATGGACTGGCTACTCGTGCCGCGCAGCGATTTGGACATTGTCGATGACTGGTTTGTGTCGGGCTTGTCAGGCACCGGCAGTAAAGACCTGATCCTTGATGATGTTTTTGTACCGGAACACCGACGACTGCCGATTATGGATCTTGCGACGGGTAATACACCCGGCGGCAAGGCGCATGGTATTCCTCTGGCGAGGCTACCGTTTGTGCTCCCGGCGGTGTGGGGGATTCCGCCAGCCCTCGTCGGCATGGCTAATGGCATGGCAGAGGCAGTGCGCCGGACTCTAATAGGTAAAAAAGCGCTGTTCAGCGGAGAATTGCAGGCGGAGCGGGTTGCCAACCAGATGAAGCTGACCGAAGCACTGACCGATATTCATGCGGCGGAACTCATCATGCGCCATCGGCTGACGGAACTCATGCGTTGGGGGGAGGTGGGTGCGCCGCCCTCCACACTGGATGCCTTATCGTCTCAGCGGGATGCCTCATATGTTTCGCGGCTGATGGGCAAAGTGGCCAACAACCTTGCCCTTATGTCCGGTGCCACGTCGATTAATCTCAGCAACCCGATTCAGCGTTACCAGAGGGATATCAATGCCGGTGTGACACACGTGTCCCTGGTATGGGAAGAGGCGGCGGAGAACTATGGACGTGCGTTGTGGGAGTTGCCTGGAAAAGCCAGATAGCGCTAGATCTCTGTAAGGTTCAATTTGTTTTCGTGGCGTTTCAATTTGCCCGCAGTGAAGTACCGATCTGTTTAATACCAGATTAAAGAAATCGAGGAAGATCGGGTCATCGGCGTGTCTGATGAACGATAGCGAGAAGCCGGCGACGACATTCTTGCCCTTTAGCAATCGCTTGACTTCACCGGCCAATCCCATGACAGTCGTGACATAAAAATATCTAATCGTTCAGATTAGACCCGATCAAGTTGCGCAGGGAACAGATGTGAATACTGTGAATTGGGATTTTGAAACAGACCTCCTTGTCATAGGCACGGGCTCTGCTGGCTTGACAGCTGCTGTCGTTGGCGATCATGAAGGTCTGGATGTGATCGTGCTTGAAAAAGAAGCGTTCTATGGTGGCACAACGGCGCTATCTGGCGGTGTCGCGTGGGTGCCGAATAATTCGCTGATGGCAAAGGCAGACATTGATGACAATCCAGCCGATGCGCTGACCTATTTAAAGCACAATATTGGCCAGCGAGTGGCAGAGAGCAAACTGCAGGCCTTTGTCGACCGTGCGCCTGAAATGGCTGACTATTTGATGGCTAACAGCGAGCTGGAGTTCAATCTGGTTCATGGTTTTCCCGATTACCGGCCTGAAACGCCGGGCGGCTCCAAGGGCGGTCGGTCGATAGATCCTAAGGTGGTTTCGGGTCGACGGCTTAACGACTATGACAAATTACGAAAGTCGAACCTTGCGGTGCCGGGTGGTGTTGTAGGTTCCGTCACCGAACTACGACGGCTGGCATTCTTTCGCGCCAATCCGCTGGGGCTGCTGCAAGTCTGGAAATTCTTCCCGCGTAATCTTTGGAACAAGCTAGCCCGGCGAGAGCACCTCTCCAGTGGCCGGGCGCTCATTGCCCGGTTGCGCCTTACGCT
>DTZW01000216.1:0-8493 GCA_012961165.1 Gammaproteobacteria bacterium
TCTTTTTTACCCTGGGTCAGGTTGCCCAGGTGGGATCTGCAGTCGAACACCATAGCGCGGCTGTTGCTGGCCAGTGTCTCCGGGGGCAATGTCTCCGGGGGGAATGTTTCCAGGGGCAATGTTTCCAGGGGCAATGTTTCCAGGGCCAGTGTTTCCAGGGCCAGTGTTTCCAGGGAAATTAACAGGCCCATTCAGCCCCCCGCCAGCTTCACGGCGAAGCCGCGCTGCTCAAGCAGTTCTTTAAGGAGAGGTCGTTTGTCTCCCTGGATCAGGATGCTGGCGCCTTCAACTGAGCCGCCCACGCCGCATTTTCTTTTCAGTTCGCCGGCGAGTTTTTTGAGTTCCGGTGCCGACAATGAAACACCGGTGATGAGCGTAACGGGTTTGCCATTTCGGCCCTTGGTTTGTCGCTGGAGTCGAACGATGCCATCACCATCCGGTTGAAGGGGTTGGCATTGGCATGATTTCACGGGTTGTCTGCAATCAGGGCAGAGTTGTCCGAGATCAGTTGAATAGACGGTGCGCTGCTTGCTCATTCAGAATAGATGAAGACCGAGAGAACCTGTTCCTGTCGAACCAGCATACAAAAATGAACCAGGTTAAACAGGAACCTGGCGAGCACTTCCTGTAAATCACTGGCTTCCATATCCAGTTGAGTGCGATGCCATCGATGTCGTCTTCTTCGACTTCAGCCAGCCGTTCGGTGATGGTGAAGTCCAGCTTGAAGACCCAGGGGCCTTCGGGGCTATACTCCAGCACCAGCTGTTCCATGGATTGTGCTTCGTCAAAGAAGATACCCATCAGCAATGCATAGAGCAAAACTCTCATTTCGGAGTCTATGCCTTCGCTTGGCATACAGGGGAAATTGTCCGCAGGGTTTTCGTCAATTTCCAGAGACAATACCTGTTTCTCAACGCCAAGCAGCATAATGTCAGGCATTGTGGGCGCGCCTCCTAGGCGGGTGAGACCTCGTCCGCCTGCAAACCCTTGTCCCCGTCAGTGACGACGAATGAAACACGTTGTCCTTCTTCGATGGCGCGACGACCCGAGCCTTCAATGTTACGGAAGTGGACAAAGACGTCATCGCCTGCATCCCGGGTGATAAATCCGTAGCCTTTTCGAACGTTGAACCACTTTACGGTGCCCGTCTCGCGGTCGGATGAGCTATAGCTGCTTTCACTTTCACTGGAACTGCCGCCGCCAACGAGTTGGGAAGCAAACGATGTGGCGATAAACAGAAGAAGCAGGCTGATTTCCGGCACGGTGCCAGGAATCTGGATGCCATCTTTTAGGGTTAATTGACTAATAGCGTATGCAATGAGGCCAATGACAATGGAGATGGCGATTTTTTTTATAATGGGCATGATGATCTTGGGGGTTAGCATTGGATCGCATATCATACTGATTCACGGTGGGAAGGGAAATATCAAGACCTGCGGCTGGAAGCATTTAAGCGATGGAATTCAGGATTTCTCGATACCTGGAGACGGTTTCAGATAGGCCTATCCACAGCGCATCGGTAATGATTGCGTGGCCTATAGAGACCTCTGCTACGTCAGGAACCTCACGGCAGAACCTGGCGAGGTTATCCTGGTTCAGGTCATGCCCGGCGTTGATACCAAGCCCCAGTGATACAGCCAGGGTCCCTGCGTCGATGAAGGTTTGCAGGATGCTATTTGCCTCCGGCGAGCTGTACTGGTCTGCATAGGGTCCGGTATAGAACTCAACGCGATCCGTACCCAGATGGCTTGCCAGCCTGAGTTGCTCATGGTCCGGGTCCATAAAGCAGCTGACCCGCATATTGTCGGCCTTGAGTTTTGCCACAAGCGGTTTGAGGCGATTGAATTCCCCGGTGAGATTCCATCCGTGATCCGAGGTCAGCTGGTTTGGGTCATCAGGTACCAGCGTGCACTGGTCAGGTTTTACGGCGTCAACCAGCGTCATAAAACCGGGATAGCCGTTTTCTTCGGGCCCTGCGTAGGGATTGCCTTCAATGTTGAATTCGATGTCCGAGTAGTCAGGCCGGGTGAGCAACTCCGCAAGGTCGTAGACATCGGAAGGGCGGATATGGCGCATATCGGGTCTTGGATGAACCGTAATGCCTTGCGCGCCTGCTTTGATGCATGTCACTGCGGCTTCAACAACACTGGGTATGGTTGTTTGCCGCGAATTCCGAAGCAGTGCAATCTTGTTCAGGTTGACCGACAGGACAGTACTCATACCCAGCCGCCTTTATAATGCTTGTGATAAATTCTTCGACCGAGCAAGAATCCTATCAGAAGTCCAATCAACACTACACCGGCTCCGCGAAGGAACCATTGCTGCGCGCGATCATCCGAAAGGGCGTCGGTTAATTCGTTCAGGTTGTTGATCTCCTGGAGCAAGACATCACGTTCTTCACTCAGTTGTTTGTTTTGTTCATCGATGGCAATAACGTTGCCTGAAAGTGTGGTGATTGTTGCCAGGTCTTCAACCAGACGGGCGTTCTGGTCTACCAGGTTTTGCTGTTCCCTGGTCAGGGTTTCTTTTGCTTCCTTGGCCTCTCTCAGGCCGAGCAATGTCTGCTGGTGTTGTGTATCGAGTGATCGCATCTCAGATCTCACATCATCTAGTTGCGTGCTGGCGATGGGTTCGTCGACCAGGTATTGGGTCTGCAGCCAGCCTTCAAGGCCATCAGCTGTCCGTACTCGCGTATAGCCGGTTTGTTCATTGATTTCGAGGCGTTCGAGTGGTGTGCCGCTCCTAATGCCGCGATGGATAATCCTGTGCTTGGTTGACTCGCCGCCGCGCAGGGGCACGTAAAGAATGTCGCGTATGTAAACCTCGTCAGCAAACGAGAACTGGCTGACAGCCAGTAATGCTGTCCCGACGAACAGATAGGCGACCAATAGATAGCCTGCCAACAGATAGCCCACCAGCAAATTGACCGGAAATACCCTGATGAAGGTGAGCCTTGGCAACATCTCAGGGAAGAGTCTTTTTGAAAGGCTTAACGGTTACCCGGGCGTAAACTCCGGCAGCCACATAAGGGTCTGCATTCGCCCAGGTTTGGGCTTCTTCCAGGCTGCTGAATTCGGCAACCACCAGACTGCCCGTAAAGCCTGCTTCACCGGGATCCTCTGTATCGACGGCGGGATGAGGTCCCGCAACGATAACTCTGCCTTCGTCTACCAGGTCCTGGATCCGTTCCAGGTGGGCCGGTCTGGCAGCCTTGCGTTTCTCAAGGCTGTTGTTGATGTCTTCGCTGATGATGGCATAGAGCATTATTGGTCCTCCGTATCTAGTCTTTTGATTCCGCAGGTGTTTCGTCGGCGTCGCTGATATAGCCGCCTTTAACGAGGTACACCATGGTGATGACCAAGTAGCTAAGAGTAATGGCGAAGCCGCCAATCAGTTTATAGGTTACCCAGATGTCAGTGCTGTAGCTGTAAGCGACGACAAGGTTGAGTGCGCCGGCGATAAAGAAACCGAGCGCCCAGCCATAGTTGAGGTTACGCCAGACAGGGTCGGGCAAGGTCAGGTGTTCCCCGAGCATTTTTTTTATCAGGTTATCTCTGGACAGTAGATGGCCGCCAATAAGGGCAATGGCGAATACCCAGTTAACGATTGTGGGCTTCCATTTAATAAAAACCTCATCCTGGAAAACGAGGGTGGCAGTGCCGGCGAGAATCACCACGCAGAACACCATCATCGTTCGTTTACTCAGGGTCTTGTCCTGGCGATACTCGAACCCGACCTGTATGCACACACCCGCCATCAAAATCGCTGTGGCAAGGTATATATCGCGGGTCGTGAAATACACGGCAACGAAAAGTGCTATTGGGACAAATTCAATGAATTGGCGCATGGTCATCAGGTCACTGCAAACAGGCCGCCATCTTAATGCATTTTCCCGTCTAGTAGGAATCTGGCTGTTGCATCCGGTGGAGAAGCTATCTTAAAGATGGTGATTGGGACGCGGTGTGATTAATATGGTCGCCTTTCTGCGACTCGACACGACTGCCCATGAGCCAATTCTTCCGTATTCACCCGGTGACCCCCCAGCCTCGTCTGGTTCACCAGGCCGTGGAAATTTTGAATAAGGGGGGCGTCATCGTATACCCGACTGATTCTGCCTACGCACTGGGTTGTCACATCGGTGACAAAAAGGCCATCGACCGAATCAGGGATATCCGTCGCCTGCAGCGTGACCATCATTTTGCGCTGGTGTGTCGTGACCTGTCGGACCTTGGTATCTATGCCAAGGTGCATAATTCGGCTTATCGTCAGATCAAGGCTGCTACCCCCGGTCCTTATACCTTTATTTTGCCGGCGTCACGCGAGGTTCCGAGGCGGTTGGTCGACGAGAAACGGAAAACCATTGGTCTGAGGGTGCCGGATAATGAGATTTGCCGGGCCTTGCTGGAAGAGATGGGTGAGCCCATTATGAGCACAACGCTGATACTCCCGGGGGATGAATACCCGCTGACCGATCCAGACGAGATACGTGACCTGATGCAACACCAGGTCGATCTGGTTATTGATGGTGGTTACTGCGGACCTGAAACAACCACGGTCGTCAGTCTGGAAGAGGATTATCCTGTTATCGTGCGTGAAGGGATGGGTGATACCAGTCTGTTTGTATAAAGCTGTTAGCTAAAACAGCACGACAGCATTGCCCTGCTTCAGTATAATAACGCTCAAAAGCGGCACCAAATTATTTTGAACAAACCCACCGTTGTAGATCACTTCCAGACACGCATTGTCGTGGTGTTTTTATTTTGCTATCCATCCCTGAAATGCACTTGAAACTGGAGAACTTGTGAGCCAAATAGAAGCCCAAAAACGTGTCCTTTCCGGGATGCGCCCGACCGGCCGTTTACATCTTGGCCACTACCATGGCGTGCTCAAAAATTGGGTGCGACTGCAGCATGAATACGATTGTCATTTCTTCGTTGCTGACTGGCATGCCCTGACGACTCACTATGAAGATCCGGAAGTTATCGAAGAGAGCGTCTGGCAGATGGTAATTGACTGGCTGGCGGCAGGTGTGAATCCTGGATCGGCCTCCCTGTTTATCCAATCCCGCGTACCGGAACACGCTGAACTGCACCTGATGTTGTCCATGATCACGCCGCTATCCTGGGTGGAGCGAGTCCCAAATTATAAGGACATGGTTTCCCGGTCCAAGGACCGCGACCTGGCAACCTATGGGTTTCTCGGCTACCCGGTGCTGCAGAGCGCTGACATCCTGATTTACCAGGCGGGCAATGTGCCAGTGGGCGCCGACCAGGTTCCACACGTGGAACTCACTCGTGAAATTGCGCGGCGTTTTAATCATATCTTTGGTCGTGACACCGGTTTTGAGGAAATGGCCGAAGAAGCGATCAAGAAACTTGGCCGCAAGAACGCAAAGATGTACCGGAAGCTTCAACGGGACTACATGGAGCGGGGCAACCAGGAATCTCTGGAAAAAGCCCAGGTGCTGATTCATGACCAACAGAACGTATCGCTGGGTGATCGTGACCGTTTGTATGGATACCTTGAAGGCGGTGGCAAGGTGATTTTGCCGGAACCGCAGGCGCTGCTTACCACAGCTTCGGTGATGCCTGGGCTGGATGGCCAGAAAATGTCCAAGTCCTACAACAACACCATCCTGTTGCGCGAAGCCCCGGATTCGGTCAACAAGAAGATAAAAACAATGACCACGGACCCCGCAAGGGTGCGCCGGACTGACCCGGGTAACCCGGATGTCTGCCCCGTGTTCCAGCTGCACGAGATTTATTCGGACGACGAGACCAAAGCCTGGGTCAGGAAAGGATGTACTTCAGCGGGCATTGGTTGCATTGATTGTAAAAAACCGCTGATTGACCAGGTGTTGGTCGAACAGCAGCCGATGCGCGAGCGCGCGAGACAATACGAAGAGAATCCGGACCTTGTCAAAACGATCGTCGCCGAAGGATGTGAAAAAGCACGCAGTATCGCAAAAGCGACCATGGAGGAAGTTCGGTCCGCCATGGGTTTGGACTATCGATAGGGTCATCTGATGGAAGAAACTTCGCCGGAAGAACAAAAAATCAGCGAATCAGTCGTCCAGGCAGAGATGCCGTTTGCTGTCATCGAGGGAACGCCGATGTCCCAGATTCCGATGGATCTCTACATCCCGCCGGATGCACTGGAAGTCATACTTGAAGCCTTCGAGGGGCCACTCGACCTGTTGCTTTACCTGATCCGCAAACAGAACCTCGACATACTCGAAATCAAGGTGTCGGAAATCACCTCGCAGTACATGGCCTATATCGACCTGATGACTGACGTTCAGTTTGAGCTGGCCGCGGAGTACCTCGTTATGGCGGCTGTTCTTGCGGAAATAAAATCCCGCATGTTATTGCCCCGTCAGTCAGAAGACGAGACCGACGAAGATGATCCGCGAGCCGAACTTATCCGCAAATTGCAGGAGTACGAAAGATTCAAGCAGGCGGCTTTGGACATTGATGAACTGGAGCGCCTGAACCGAAACTTTTGGCATGCGGTCGCCGATGCGCCTGTGACGGAGAAAATCAGGCCATTGCCTGAGATCCAGCTTCAGGATCTGCTGGTTGAATTGTCGCGGGTATTGAATCGGGCAGAAAACTACACCAGCCACCACGTTTCCCTCGAACCGCTTTCTACGCGGGAACGAATGTCGAACATATTAGATGCAATATCGGCTGCTGGTGACCAGTTTGTTTCATTCTCCAGCCTGTTCAGAATCGAGGAAGGTCGTTCGGGTGTCATCGTGACATTTATCGCGATGATGGAATTAATCAAGGAATCGTTGCTGGAGATCGTTCAGTCAGAACCGTTCGCACCGATTCATGTCAAGTCAAAGGCCGGCAGTTTTGAAACTATAGAACCCGGCTTGTAACCAGAGGAGCCCATGGACAGCTTACCCTTAAAACAGATTATTGAAGGCGCGATTCTCGCTGCAGAGGCGCCATTGTCTATCGACCAGCTGATGCGGCTATTCGAGGGTGATGAACCAGAGCGAGTTGATGTGCGTGATGCCCTGCAGGAAATTGAGCAGGAATGTGAAGGTCGGGGGTTCGAGCTGAAGCAGGTTGCATCAGGTTACAGGTTTCAGGTGAGGTCCAGTTACGGTGAGTGGGTTTCTCGGCTGTGGAAAGAGAAGCCGCCGCGATACTCTCGCGCCTTACTGGAAACATTAGCATTGATAGCCTACAAACAACCAATCACCCGTGGCGATGTCGAAGAAATCCGTGGTGTTGCGGTGAGTACAAATATTATTCGGACGCTGCTTGAGCGGGAATGGGTCCGGATAGTCGGTCACCGCGATGTGCCCGGTCACCCGGCGTTGTACGCCACGACCAAAAATTTCCTTGATTACTTCGATCTACGGAACCTCGATGAACTGCCAAGCCTGGCAGAAATCAAAGACCTGACCCAGGCGAACGAGGAACTTGATATGGAAGATGACCTGATCGAGCTTCCATCTTTGGAGGTTGATGTGGAAGAAGAGGAAGCAGTCGCCGGCATGGATGATGCTGACCTCGATGCGGTATCTGACCAGGTTGATACCATCCAGCAAAATATCAAAAATCTTCTCGCCGCCGATGAACAAGCGTTAGCTGGCGAATTTGATGAAGACGACAGCGAGGCTTTAGACATCGAACAGCAATCAGAGCCAGAAGTCGTTGAGCAGAGCGAGTCTATCGCGTCCGAGTCCGACATTCAGTCCGACATTGAGCCTGGGCCTGAAATACAAAGTACCCCTGGCGACAACAGATCATGACGGAAAAACTCCAGAAAGTATTAGCGGCTCGTGGTCTTGGATCCAGACGAGAACTTGAGCGATGGATCGAAGCTGGCCGAATATCGGTTAACGGGAAAGTTGCCAAACTGGGTGACCGGGTTTCAGATGAAGAGCGAATCCTGGTTGATGGCCGTCCGGTCAGTGGAAAAAAAGTTCCCCACCGGTTCCTGCTCTACAACAAACCCGAAGGCGAAATCTGCACCCGCGATGATCCAGAAGGTCGCCGAACTGTTTTCGACAAGTTACCTAAACTGAAAAACCAACGATGGATATCGGTTGGTCGCCTTGATTTTAATACAGCGGGTTTGCTGCTGTTTACAACTGATGGCGAACTGGCTAACAAGCTTATGCACCCGTCCGCCAACATTGACCGTGAATATGCTGTACGGGTGTTAGGGGATGTATCAAAGGACGCGCTCGATAAAATGCAGGAAGGCGTCCTGCTGGAAGACGGGATCTACAAGTTCTCGGATATTCAGCAGGGCAAGAACGCGGAAGAGGGCGATGGCAAGGCCAACCGGTGGTACTACGTGGTGCTGATGGAAGGCAAGAACCGGGAGGTTCGAAGGCTCTGGGAATCGCAGGGTTATACCGTTAGCCGGCTGAAGCGTGTCAGGTTTGGCAGTTTCTTTATTCCGTCGGCGGTAAAGGCAGGGCGGTTTGTTGACCTGAAAATGAAAGAAATCAAGGAGCTCTATCAT
>DTZW01000216.1:8761-22886 GCA_012961165.1 Gammaproteobacteria bacterium
CTCGCATTGATGTTCTGGTAGCACCCGGATTAATAATATTGACCCGAATCGGCGAAGTCTGTTCTAACTCGTCAGCAATCAGTTTTGCCAGTCCTTCCATCGCATATTTGGAAACAGCGTAGGCCCCCCAGTAGGCGCGTGGCACTGCGCCGACACTGGAGCTTGTAAACAGCAACCTGCCCGCATCAGATCTTTGTAGTAGCGGCATCAGCACTCTGGTCAGTAGAAAAACAGCGGTTGAATTCACGTGCATTACCCTGTGCCACTGTTCGATGCTGTAGTGCTCGAATGGCACCCGGTCACCCAGAATAGCGGCATTGTGCAGCAGTCCGTCCAGTTTCCCATAGTTGTCATCCAGTGCCTGGGCGAGTCCTTCAACATCGGGTTGTGTGATCTGGGACAGGTCCATGGGAACAATGCCCGGCTCCGGGTGACCCGCAGCGACAATTTCGTCATAGACTGTTTCGAGCTTTTCAGTGGTTCTGCCTAACAATATCACAGTGGCGCCATGTGCTGCGCAAGATTTTGCGGCAACAGCGCCAATGCCGTTACCTGCTCCGGTGACAAGAATGACCTTTTCTTTGAGGAGGTCTTTTGGTGCTTCATAGGTCATGGTTTTTGTCGCTCACAGGGTAGGGGTCGGAGTAAAGTGCCAGAGTAGTTACTCTGGCACTTTACTCCGACCCCGGTCCTCCGGCCGTGCGTGGGCAAGATAGTTGACATCTACGTCGTTGCCTAGCTTGTACGCCTGCGTGATCGGGTTGTAGGTCATGCCCGTCAGGTCTTCTATCCGTAAATCAGCTGACCGGCAGAAACCCGCCAGCTCGGCAGGCGTAATAAGCTTGTCGTAGTTGTGCGTACCCTTCGGCACCATGTTCAGGATGTACTCAGCGCCGACCACGGCAAATAGATAGGATTTGGGGTTTCTGTTAATCGTCGACAGGAAAAGGTGTCCGTCGTTTTTGAGAAGCTTTCTGCAGGATGCAATGACTGATCCGGGGTCTGGCACATGCTCCAGCATTTCCAGGCAGGTGATGACATCAAAAGGCTCGGGCGAAGTGGCTTCCAGTTCCTCGATGGTGGTCAGCGCATATTCTACCCGGATGTTGGATTCATGCCGGTGGAGTTTCGCTACACTGATGGGCGCTTCGGCAGCGTCGATACCCATGACGGTGGCTCCCTGCGCCGCAAGTGATTCAGTGAGAATGCCGCCGCCGCAGCCAACGTCCAGTACTCTTTTCCCCGGCAGGTTTACCCTGTCAGTAATGTAACCAACCCGCAGCGGGTTAATCGCATGTAGTGACTTGAATTCACTTTCGGTGTCCCACCACTTTTGCGCAAGTTCATCAAATTTGTTGAGCTCTGCCGTATCTACGTTTCGTTCGCTCATAGGTTACCTTTCTTAGCAGACCGGGGTCGGAGTAAAGTGCCAGAGTAGTTACTCTGGCACTTTACTCCGACCCCGGTCCTCATGGCTGTTTATAAGTGCTGCTCATGGCTGTTTATTACTCACTGCCAATATTTTTTTCTGCCACTGCCGGGTAGCAGCAAGAATGCTTTCTGCGTCGACTTCCGGCAGCTGTCTATTATCCATGACCCGTTTGCCGCCGATCCAGACATTACTAACGTCTCTGGCAGATGCGGTGTATACCAGCTGCGAGATCGGATTGTAAATCGGCTGGAAGCTCGGGTGTGAAAGATCGATTGCCGTAATGTCGGCGAGTTTGCCCGGCTCGAGGCTGCCGATCTGATCTTCAAGTCCCAGGAATCGGGCACCATTAATGGTCATCATCTCAAGGCAGGTTTGTGCATCCAGGCTGGTTGCGTCTCCGGTGGTCGCTTTTGAAAGCAAGCTGGCAGACCTGACTTCCTGGATCATATCAAGGTCGTTGTTGCTGGCTGCGCCATCGGTGCCGATCGCGACATTGATATTCCTTGCCCTGAGTTTTTCAACAGGGCAGAAGCCGGATGCCAGCTTCATATTGGATTCGGGACAGTGAGCAACCTGTACGCCATAGACGGCCAGCAACTCAATTTCGTCATCCCGGAGCTGGGTCATATGCACGGCCTGCAGCGAAGGGGACAGTATCCCGAGTTTGTTCATGCGCTCAATGGGGCGTACACCGATATTCCGAAGACTGTCCGTGGCTTCAGTTGCGGTCTCGTGCAGGTGCAGGTGAACCGCAAGATCCAGTTGTTCAGAATATAACTGGATCTTGTTAAAGCCACTGTCACTAACATTGTAGGGAGAATGCGGGGCAAACGCAGTGGTCACGAGCGAACTGTTCTTGATGCTGTCCCGGAATGCGAGACCTTTGTGTATATGGTCCTCTTCGTTTCGTGCCCAGGCATTAGCAAACTGAAGTACCGGCATACCAACTTGCGCGCGAAAATTCATTTGTGTCAGGGCTCGGCTTGCAGCTTCAGGAAAGAAGTAGGTATCGGCGGCGCAGGTGGTGCCACCCATAATCATTTCCATGGCAGCCAGGCGGGTACCGTCGTAGACAAACTGCTCACTAACCAGTTCGCCTTCTATAGGCCAGATCCAGTTGGTCAGCCAATCCATCATTTCTCTGTCGTCTGCGATGCCACGCAGCAGGGTCATGGCGGCGTGCCCGTGCGAGTTGACGAAGCCGGGTGTCACCAGGTGCCCTTCAAGTTTCAGGTTAGGGGCGTCCGGAAACCGGGCCAGGGCTTCTGTCTGTGGCAGCAGGGCGGTAATGCGGGATCCTTCTATCACCAGGCTGTGATCGAGCAATAGTGCGCCGTCGGGAATGACAGGTGCGATCCATGTCGGTGAAATAATCTGTGTCGTGGTACTTGTCATTGGAAGTTACTGCTGGCTGATGGTGTTTTTATGGTGCCTCTATGGGCATTCGAGGACGCATTATACCCGCCTTCTGCAAGAGAGTTACCAGCTCGATTTCAGTCTGTATTCTGGCACAAATAACAGCCCTAATAATATAGTGATTTCAACAACTTATGGGACGTCAGGAACCATAAAAATAATGTGAATGAGGGCTGCCTTGTGGTACAATTTCGAGCTTGGTTAGTGGGGCCCTGAATGTGGCGATTGTGGCAGTTTTTAATTGCTGAAAGTCAGGGAAATCTTGTTGTTAACCTTGATGAAGAGCGTCGTTTCGCGACGGCCAGGTTGAGATAAAAGAAGTCATTTCGCACCTTATTTGAATCGAAAACCAACCTGCTGATGGAGCCATTGGCTGCATCGGTTTGTTCGAAATAAAAAGCAAACTGACGGTGTGAATACAGGGTAAATCGAAACAAATGTCAGAGTCCGACCACGAAGAAATCAGTACGATAAACATTGAGGACGAGCTCAAGCAGTCCTATCTCGACTATGCAATGAGCGTCATCGTTGGCAGGGCGTTGCCAGATGTTCGTGATGGGTTGAAACCAGTTCACCGCCGCGTGCTGTTTGCCATGAATGTTCTGAATAACGCCTACAATCGCTCCTATATGAAATCCGCGAGGATCGTGGGTGATGTCATTGGTAAATACCATCCCCATGGAGATACCGCGGCATACGATACGATCGTCCGGATGGCCCAGAGCTTCTCCATGCGATATCCCCTGGTTGATGGTCAGGGAAATTTCGGTTCCCTTGACGGGGATAGTGCGGCCGCCATGCGTTACACAGAAATACGTATGCAAAAGATTTCACATGAGTTGCTGGCTGACCTGGATAAAGAGACGGTCGAATTCGTCGATAACTACGATGGCACGTTGCAGATGCCTGAAGTGCTGCCTGCCAGAATGCCGAACCTGCTGATCAATGGTTCAAGCGGGATCGCCGTTGGTATGGCGACAAACATTCCGCCACACAACCTGACAGAAGTCATCAACGGTTGCCTTGCCCTGATAGACAACCCGGAACTTACCGTCGATGAACTGATGGAGTTTATCCCCGGCCCGGATTTCCCGACCATGGGCATTATTAATGGCCGTGGGGGCATCGTCCAAGCTTATAGAACCGGTCGTGGGCGTATCCAGATGCGTTCACGCTGCGAGATTGTAGCGGACGAAAAGACCGGTAAAGAAACCATCATTATCAAGGAGATTCCTTACCAGGTTAATCGCGCCCGCCTGATCGAAAAGATTGCCGAGTTGGTTAGAGATAAAAAGATTGAAGGCATCACCGAACTTCGTGATGAATCCTCCACAGACACGCGCATCGTGATCGAATTACGCCGGGGTGAAGTGGCCGACGTGACGCTGAATAACCTTTACGCCCAGACGCAATTACAAACCGTTTTTGGTATCAACATCGTCGCGCTGGTTGAAGGTGAGCCCAAGGTGCTGAACCTGAAAGATGTGCTGGAACAGTTTGTCCTGCATCGTCGTGAGGTGGTCACCCGCCGCACCGTATATCTGTTACGCCGGGCAAGAACACGAGGCCATGTGCTTGAAGGCCTCGCCGTTGCGCTCTCTAACATCGACCCGGTGATTGAGCTGATCAAGAGTTCTGACAATGCAACCGAAGCGCGTGAAAAGCTGGTTGCCCGGTCGTGGCGGTCCGAAAATGTCACACAGATGCTGGAGAAAGCAGGCCCTAATGCAGCCAAACCGGACGAACTGGATGAAGCTTATGGACTTAAGGACGATGGCAGCTACTTCCTGTCAGCGGAGCAGGCCCAGGCAATTCTTGAGATGCGGCTCAACCGGCTGACGGGTCTTGAGCAGGGTCGCCTGCTGGACGAATACAAAGAGATTATCGGCAACATATCCGAGCTCCTGGAAATCCTGGCAAGCCAGAGTCGACTGATGGAAATCATTCGCGAGGAACTGGTCGAAATACGCGACGAGTACGGCGACGAGCGCCAGACAGAAATTATCGAGACCATGGAAGACCTCACCATGGAAGACATGATTCCTGAGCAGGATATGGTGGTCACGCTGTCACATGGTGGCTACGCGAAAACCCAGCCACTGGATACCTATCGCGCTCAGCGGCGTGGTGGGCGGGGCAAGACCGCCAGTACCGTTAAGGATGAGGATTACATCGAACACCTGATGGTCGCAAATACCCACGACACCATCCTGTGTTTTACCAACCGGGGTAAGGTGTTCTGGTTGCGGGTCTTCCAGATCCCACCGGCCAGTCGAACGGCCAGGGGCCGCCCGGTCATTAATATCCTGCCATTGGATAAAGACGAAAAAATTACCGCAATGCTTCCGGTGCACCAGTACACGGAAAATGAGTTCATTTTTATGGTGACCCTGAATGGCACCGTCAAGAAAACACCGCTGATGGATTTCGCGCGTCAGCGAAGCACCGGCCTGATAGCGATCGAATTGGAAGAAGGCAATACGCTGGTTAGCGCAGCCATAACCGACGGTACCCGTGACGTTATGTTATTTGGTTCCGGCGGCAAGGTTATCCGATTCAAGGAATCAGATGTCCGTGCAATGGGTCGAACGGCCCGCGGTGTTCGGGGCATCAAGCTGAAAGCTGGCCAGAAAGTGATTTCCCTGATGATTCCCGATGAAGACGGCCTTGTCCTGATTGCCAGTCACAAAGGTTATGGCAAACGGAGCAAGATCGAGGAGTTCTCGGTGATTGGTCGCGGCGGCCAGGGCGTTATTGGTATGAAAACCAGCGAGCGTAACGGCGATGTGGTCGGGGCAGTGCAGGTGTTCCCCGGGGATGAAGCTATCCTGATTAGTGACAAGGGTACGCTGGTTCGTATTCCAACAGATCAGGTCTCCACCCAGGGCCGAAATACCCAGGGCGTTCGATTGATCAACCTGACCCGCGATGAGCACCTGGTGGGCATGGCGGCGGTCGACGAACCTGAAGGTGCTGAGTTCGATGATGTTGATGAAGATGATGACGAAGACCAGGGGTCGGAGTAAAGTGCCGGAGTAAAATACGTTTCGTTGTATTGCTCATGACTAAGTTGTTAAATACTGCATTACCTTGAATGTCAAACACGGCTAAATCGATCCCGAATTTCACTCCGGCACTTTACTCCGGGACTTTACTCCGACCCCAAAAATGACTGATTCCGACAAAACAACCAACCTTGATGATCTGCGCGACCGGATCGATCAGCTTGACACTGAAATACTGAAGAAGCTGAACGAGCGTGCCCGCTGCGCGCTTGATGTTGCAGAGGTAAAACTCCGGGAATCCAGCGGTGAGCCCCCGGTGTTCTACCGCCCGGAACGTGAAGCCCAGGTCCTGCGCAGAATGACCGAGCTCAACCAGGGCCCACTGTCCAGTGAGAAAATCACACAGGTTTATCGACAGATCATGTCGGCTTGCCTGGCGCTTGAAGAACCATTAAAGGTGGCATACCTCGGTCCTCAAGGCACTTTTACCCAGATGGCGACACTCAAGCAGTTCGGCGACTCTGTCGTAGGCATGCCATTGGTAACGGTTGACGATGTTTTCCGGGAAGTCACTTCTGAATCTTGTCATTACGGTGTGGTACCGGTGGAAAATTCAACGGAAGGCGTGATTAACCACACCCTGGACAACTTTCTTGATTCTAATCTGCGTATTTGTGGTGAGGTAGAGATCAGGGTTCACCATCACCTGATGGTGTCGCCCGAAGCGAGCGGTGAAATAAAACGAATCTACTCCCATCAGCAGACCCTTGGTCAGTGTCGCCGTTGGCTGAATGGCCATTACCCGAAGGTGGAACGACTGACTGCTTCCAGTAATGCAGAGGCTGCCAGAAGGGTCGCGGAAGAAAAAGATGCTGCCGCCATCGCAGGTGAAATGGCCGCAGAAATCTATGGCCTGGATATTCTGTCTCGTCAGATTGAAGACGAGTCAGATAACACCACGCGTTTTATCGTCGTAGGACGGGAAGACATTGGACCCAGTGGTAACGACAAGACTTCGATCGTTGTCTCCACTCACAACCAGCCCGGTGCGTTGTATAAGCTGCTGGAACCGTTTCACAGGCATGGTGTTTCGCTGACTTCTATCGAAACGCGTCCTTCCCGCACCGGCATGTGGTCATACGTCTTCTTCATTGATTTCGATGGGCACAGGGATGATGAGCTGATTCAGACTGTGCTTGGCGAAATTGATTCCGATGCACTGGAAGTCAAGCTGCTGGGCAGCTACCCGCGAGCAATTAGCCACTCAAGATAGGAAGGCTCTCAACGGGTTCCTGTCCGAGCAATATGCACCGCGGTGGCTATTTCCCGTCAGGTGATTGATTTATTAACTAACATTATTTGATAGGCGTATTTTAATGGTGCAGAACACGACGTTAGGGATGGGAACTAGCTAAATGGTCGATTTTCTAAAACTGGCGCAGCCAGGTATTACTGAGCTGTCCCCTTATCAACCTGGAAAGCCTGTTGAAGAGCTTGAGCGGGAACTCGGTATCGCCGACATCATCAAACTCGCCAGCAATGAAAGCCCGCTGGGGCCTTCACCGGTTGTCACAGCGAGTATTTCCGGCCAGCTGGCAGAACTGGCGCGCTACCCGGATGGAAGTGCCTACCAGTTAAAGGATAAGTTGCAGGCCAGGCTTGGCATTGTTCCCGCCATGGTCACCGTGGGCAATGGTTCAAATGATGTACTCGAGTTGGTTGCCAGGGTGTTTCTGGGGCCTGGGCTAGAATCGATCGTATCGGAGCATTCTTTTGTCGTCTATCCGCTGGTGACCAAATCGCTTGGCGCCGAGCTGACCGTCATACCGGCAATCGACTACGGGCAGGACCTTAAGGCAACGCTGGCGGCTATCAGTGACCGAACCAGGATTGTCTTTATTGCCAACCCCAACAACCCGACCGGTACCTGGGTGAGCAAGCAAAGTCTGCTCAGTTTCCTTGATGCTGTGCCAGAAGAAGTCCTGGTTGTGCTGGATGAAGCCTACGCCGAGTATGTTGCTGAGCCTGACTATCCCAACGGGCTTGAGCTTGTCGGCGACTATCCCAACCTGATTGTGACCCGAACCTTTTCCAAGGCTTATGGGCTTGCGGGGCTGAGGATGGGGTATTCCGTCAGTCACCCGGATATCGCTGACCTGATGAACAGAGTTCGGCAGCCTTTTAATGTGAATGCCATGTCCCTTGCCGCGGCACTGGTCGCGTTGGATGACGAAGCCCACCTTCAGGAATCGATCCAGGTTAATAATGAAGGCATGAAAATGCTAACGGAAGCCTGTGACCAGCTTGGGCTGGGTTACATTCCCTCGGTCGGTAATTTTCTAACGATCGACTTTGGGCGCGATGCGATGCCAATTTATGAGGGCCTGTTGCGAGAAGGCGTCATTGTCCGACCCATTGGCGTTTACGGCATGCCGAATCACCTCAGAGTGACGATCGGGCTGCCAGAAGAGAATATGCGGTTCATCGATAGTTTGAAAAAAGCCCTTAGCGGGGGCGTAAAAAAAGCCCTTAGCGCTGGCCTACCAAAAGCCCTTAGCGGGGGCGTAAAAAAAGCCCTTAGCGGGGGCGAAAAAGAAGCCCTTAGCGGGAGCGAAAAAAAAGCCCCTAGCGCTGGCCTAAAAAAACCCCCTGGCACCGATCTGAAGCAAGATGGTTGAATCCCCTCAGATAAAACAGGAGTTTAGACAGGTATCGGTGATTGGGCTTGGTCTGATTGGTGGTTCCATTGCCGCGGGTATCAAGCAGCAGGGCCTGGCATCTTCTGTGAGTGCCTGGGACGCGAATGCGGCTAGTCTGGCACTCGGGCATGACCTTGGTGTCATCGATAGCATCGCCGCCGATATTCACGAGGCGACTGCCCAAGCTGATCTCATCATCCTGGCAGTGCCTGTCCAGTCGATGGAACAGGTGCTGCGTGACATTGATCTCAAGGATCAGGTGATTACCGACGTTGGCAGTGTGAAGGGCATCGCCGTTGAAGCGGCCCGCCGTGTTTTTGGCAAACTGCCTGAAAATTTTATCCCTGGTCATCCTATTGCCGGATCCGAAAAACACGGTGTCGTAGCCGCCGACCCGAATCTGTTCCGCCAGCATAAAGTGATCCTGACGCCGGAAGAGGCCTCTAACCCAGCGGCGATTGCGAGGGTTGAAAAACTCTGGCGCGGCCTGGGTGCAGACGTTGTCAGAATGTCTGTATCCCACCACGATGACGTTCTGGCACAAACCAGCCATTTACCTCACCTGCTTGCGTATGCCCTGGTAGATACGCTTTCTGCCGGAGGGGACAGCCTGGAGGTGTTCGAATACGCCGCCGGAGGTTTTCGAGACTTTTCGCGCATCGCCGCATCAGATCCCATCATGTGGAGTGATATCTTTCAGGCTAACAGGGAACCGCTGGTGCAGGCGCTGGATCAGTACCTGTTGAAGCTCGAGACGCTGAAACAGTTGATCGAATCCGGGGAAGCCGACCAGATTAAGGATTTGCTCAGTAGGGCCAAGGTAGCCAGGGATCATTTCTCTAATATTCAGGCCATAGCCCGGTCTAAAAGTGGCCCGGACTAAAAGTGGCCCGGACTAAAAGTGGCCCGGACAAAAAATGACTGACCATGTACCAATCATTGCCTTGGACGGCCCTAGTGGCTCAGGCAAAGGCGTCGTCGCCAACTTCTTGTCTACTCAGTATGAATTTCATCTGCTCGACAGCGGAGCGCTATATCGACTGGTTGGAATTGCGGCGCGACGGACCAGCATAGCGTTGGAAAATTCGCCCCTGGACGAGGCGGTACTTGGTGAAATCGCCCGTAGCCTCGATGTGGCGTTCACATCCACTAACAATCCCGAAGACCCCCTGGAAATAACGCTTTTCGGGGAACAGGTCGGCCATGAAGTGCGTACTGATGAGGCCGGCGTCGATGCTTCGCGGGTGGCGTCATTACCGGCCGTGCGTGATGGGCTATTTGAGCTGCAGCGCTCGTTTCGACAGGCTCCGGGGCTGGTTGCCGATGGCAGGGATATGGGGACTGTCATTTTCCCCGAAGCAGACGTCAAAATCTATCTGACGGCCTCTGCTGAGGCGAGGGCCGAGAGGCGCTATAACCAGTTGATACATAAGGGTATTGGTGTTAACCTGCACGACCTTTTTCAGAGCATCCAGGCTCGGGATGAGCGGGATATGAACCGAGCGGTCTCTCCCCTTACGCCCGCAGAGGATGCTTTCGTCATCGACAGCACCGACATGGACATCGAAGAAGTCCTGCAAAATGTCAAAGCTATCGTGACTGAAAAACTGGGTTGATCGAGGGCACCAACACCCTGAATCGTTCGCGAGAATGGGGGCAATCGAATCAACTTTACTTTAATCAGGCCCGCGGGTGTTGGAACCGTGGAGAACGTAGGGCGAAAGCCCAGGAAGTCATTGAATGAGCGAGAGTTTTGCAGAGCTTTTTGAAGAAAGCTTAAGAATAATAGATATGAAATCCGGTGCAATCATCACCGGAGTCGTCGTAGACATCGATAGTGAATGGGTCACGGTACACGCCGGGCTCAAATCCGAAGGTGTCATCCCCCGAGAAGAATTCCTTAACGATAATCGAGAACTGGAAGTCGAAATTGGCGACACAGTTCAGGTATCTATGGATGCAGTGGATGACGGATTCGGTGAAACACGTCTGTCACGGGAAAAGGCGAAACGCGCCGAATCCTGGATGATGCTCGAAAGCGTCTACGAGAAGCAGGAAGTCGTTAACGGTTTGATCAGTGGTCGCGTCAAGGGTGGTTTCACCGTTGAGATCCAGGATATCAGGGCATTCCTGCCTGGTTCACTGGTTGATGTGCGGCCGCTTCGTGAGAACGAACAGCTTGAAGGCCGGGAAATGGAATTCAAGGTGATCAAGCTGGACCAGAAGCGCAACAATGTTGTCGTTTCCAGAAGAGCAGTCCTTGAAGCAGAGAACAGTGTAGAGCGCGAAGCGCTGCTGGAATCCCTGCAGGAAGGCCAGGAAGTCAAAGGTGTCGTCAAGAACCTTACCGATTACGGTGCGTTCGTTGACCTTGGTGGTGTTGACGGCCTGCTTCACATTACAGATATGGCCTGGAAGCGAATCAAGCATCCGGGTGAGATCGTCGCAGTCGGTGACGAGATCGACGTTAAAATTCTCAAGTTTGACCGCGAGCGTAACCGCGTATCCCTTGGGCTCAAGCAGCTCGGTGAAGATCCATGGGTTGCTATTACCCAACGATATCCTGAAGGTGCGCGCACCATGGCTCGTGTGACCAACCTGACAGACTACGGTTGTTTCGCAGAGATCGAAGAGGGTGTCGAAGGCCTGGTTCACGTTTCTGAAATGGATTGGACCAATCGTAACATCCACCCAAGCAAAGTTGTGCAGGTAGGTGATGAGGTTGAAGTCATGGTCCTGGATATCGACGAAGAACGTCGTCGAATTTCTCTTGGTATCAAGCAGTGCCAGGGCAACCCATGGGAAGAGTTTTCTGTGCTCCATAGCAAGGGTGACAAGATCCGGGGCTACATTAAGTCCATCACGGACTTTGGTATCTTTATTGGTTTGGACGGCAACATCGATGGTCTTGTGCATCTGTCTGATATCTCCTGGATCGAGCAGGGCGAGCAGGCAGTACGTCGATTCACCAAGGGCGATGAAATTGAAACGATCATCCTGTCTATTGATGCTGAACGCGAGCGTATTTCTCTTGGCTTAAAGCAGATGGAAGAAGATCCGTTCAATGACTATATTGCTATCAATGAGCGTGGTGCGATTGTCAACGGTAAGGTTAAAGAGGTTGACGCCAAGCAGGCTGTCCTGCAGATGGCTGAAGAAGTTGAAGCAGTGCTGAAAGCTTCTGAAATCAGTGTCGATCGGGTTGAAGATGCTCGAAACGCCATCAAGGTAGGCGACGATCTTGAAGTTAAGATCATTTCGGTTGATCGAAAGAATCGCACGCTGGGTGTTTCCATCAAAGCCAAGGACGTGGCTGATGAACAGGAAGCTGTCAGGGAACATCGTGAGAAAGAGTCAGAAGTGGCTCCTACTACTATTGGTGACCTGATCAAGCGGCAGATGGGCACCGGTACTGACGAGGAGGCCAAGCCTTAAGTGTAAGCATGACGAAGTCGGAGCTGATAGAGAGAATTGCTGCAGTTCAGGGCCAATTGTCTGCCAAAGACGTTGAGCTTGCTGTGAAAATGATCCTCGATCATATGGTCGAAGTGCTTGCCGTAGGTGAGCGCATCGAGATTCGAGGATTCGGCAGTTTCTCTCTACACTACCGGGCACCGCGACTGGGGCGTAACCCCAAGACCGGCGAGAAGGTAGAGCTTGCAGGCAAGTATGTGCCGCACTTTAAGCCAGGCAAAGAGTTGCGAGAGCGGGTGAATCTTTCGTTACTGGAAGTGCTAGAAAAAACACCTCCGCAGTTCTAGTCAGTAGTAGAAAAAAAGGCGACTTAGGTCGCCTTTTTTATTGGTAGCCCGAGATCGCGCCATCCCCCGATAGCCAAGAACACGCGCAGAAGCGCAAAATCCCCATTCGTTGTAGAATCCCCCCATCTGATCGAAAGGACCCCTTCATGGGTTTCATCAAAAAAGCACTTTTCCTGTTTATCGCGCTGGTTGCCTTCCTGGTTGCCCTGCTCGCGGCTGCCGACAATAGTGCCGAAGTCGCCCTCAGGTTCCTGGAATACGAAACACCCGTTTGGCCGATTTCCTGGTGGATGATCTCCGCTTTCGTCGTCGGCGTTGTCTTCGGTAACCTGCTTAACGTGGTCTCTAATACCCGCCTGCGAATGGAAGCCCGTCGCGAAAGAAAAACAGCGGAAGGTCGGACCCAGGAGCTGGATCAGGCGAAAGCCCAGACGAAAGAGCAGCCTGTTTCACCAGTCCCAGCGGAAATATAATAAACGATTATGGATAACCTCATACTTTACGCACTGATCGTCGGGGCTATTGGTATAGGTTGGTTGCTTGGGCGACGCGACCGCACCAAAAAGTCAGAAATAGTCGGCCCGAATTACTACCAGGGCCTGAACTACCTGCTCAACGAAGAGCCGGACAGGGCGGTAACCACCTTCATTGAAAGCCTCGAGGTTAATAACGACACGCTGGAAACCCATCTCGCGTTGGGCGGGTTACTCAGGCGAAGAGGGGAGCTGGACAAAGCTGTCGTCGTCCACGAAAACATATTGGCCCATGCCAAATTATCCAGGGAGGATATGCAGGGTGTCCAGCTAGAACTCGCGCGGGATTACCTGTTGGCAGGACTGCTGGACCGTGCGGAGGAACTTTGTGTTCAACTCAGCCAGGAACCGGAAACCGGCAAACCGGATTCCATCAGGCGAGAGAGCCTGAAAATTACCCTGGAGATCTATGAGCGTGAGAAGGAATGGTCGCAGGCTATAGAAGTCGCCAAGTTGCTGGCCGTTGGTGGCGCCGTGGATCACTATGAGAAGGCGATATCCCACTACTACTGCGAATTAGCAGAAGAACTGCTAACCAGCAATAAACTTTCATCTGCGCGTGAGTCAGTCAGGGAAGCCATCGGCCACGACGTTAATAACCCCAGGACATCCCTGGTTCGTGGCAGGATTGATGTTGAAGAAGGGCATTTCGACCACGCTATTGCCGCGCTGACCCGAATTCGTGACCAGGATCCGGTTTATGTACCAGAGTCACTGGAAACCCTCGAGGACGCCTATCGACTGGACCAACGGCCACAGGAAGAACTGCGCCAGTACCTGACATCCTGCCTGGACCTCACCCCATCAATTTCAATCGTGCTGATGTTGGCAAAGAGTATCCGTGACGAACTGGGTGACGAAGCTGTTGCCAAGTTCATTGCCAGCCACCTGAAGAAGAATCCAACCATTCGCGGCCTGACCCAGTTGATTGACCTGCACATTGATAACACCCAGGGGGCCGCAAAAGAAAACCTGGCTATCCTCAGGAGCTTCGCCGAAGCCCTGGTCGCAGAAAAACCCGCCTATCGTTGCAATGGTTGCGGCTTTGAAGGCAAACGAATGCGCTGGCACTGTCCGGTGTGCAAAGACTGGGCAACCATAGAACCGATCTTCGGGCTCGAAGGCGAGTAGTTCAGCCTCCCGTCATCGTGATTCACGGCGATGCTATCGATCCTCCACCTGTCGTCTCAACCAAATGTCGTCTCGACCAGACGTCATCTCGACCGAAGTGGAGAGATCTCTCCCTCGCGTCGTCTCTACCAATTGTCATCTCGACCGA
>DTZW01000217.1 GCA_012961165.1 Gammaproteobacteria bacterium
TCGTTGAAAAATTGATAGTTTGTAGGGACATTAGTGAGCTACCTTTCGGGAGACTACTTCGCGATATAGTTGAACCATGTCCCCTGCGGCAACTTCCCAGCTGAACAGCTCAAGTATTCTTGACCGTCCTTTGACTGACAGGGTGTGCCTAAGGGTTGAATCTGCGAGCAGTGTTCTGATCGCATCAGCCAGAGCGAGGTGATCCCGCGTTGGTACCGTAATACCCGCATCACCAACCACTTCAGGCAGTGCACCGCCATTTGTCGCAATGACAGGGACTCCACAGGCCATCGCTTCCCCTGCTGGCAGTCCAAAGCCCTCATAGATAGAGGGAACAACGGCGCAGGTTGCTTTCGCGTACAATTCAGCCACTTCCTGTGAACTCAGTGCTGAGTAAAAGTGTATTCGGTTTTCCAACCCGAGCTGGCTGATAAGTTTTGCTGTTTTACCATCTTCTTTCAGCTTGCCCAGTACCGTGAGTTTTAGTTCTGGTATTTCGCCTGCAAGTATCGAAATTGCCCGGATAAGGTAGTCCAGCCCCTTGAGTGGAGCATCGGCTGATGCAGTTGCCATGACGTTGAATTCATCGCGCTCGATAGCAGGGATTGGCCTGAACACCCTGGTGTCAATGCCATTGTGAACGATGTCGAGTTTGGTCTCAGCGATGGAGAAATCGGTTGCAATATCTTGCATTGATGCGCGTGACACGGTGACCAGGTTATCGAGTTGCTGAACGACTTTCTTTTGCATGTTAAGAAATGTATACCATCGCTTGATCAGTAGCCGTAGCTTCCAGGTTTCGGCGCTTTGCAGGGCGATTCGTAGATCACTGGTAATCGGGTGGTGGATAGTTGTAATAACAGGCACGCCCATTTTTTGCAGTTGGAGCGTTCCGTAACAGAGGCTCTGGTTGTCGTGGACGATGTCGTAACCAGGCCGGTGTCGCTTGAAATATTGGACCAGCCTTCTCCCGAATGTATACGGTTCTGGAAAACCGCCAGTTAGCATGCTGAACCATTCAAAAAAATCAGTGTAAGACAGCAGATGTCCTGGCCGGAGAGCGGTGACATGGTTATCGGCTTCAAACAGGTTAAGCCCGGGGAGTTTGATCAGGCGGACGCTTTCATCGAGTTCAGGATAGGGCTCGCCGGAGATGACATCGACCGAATGGCCCGCATCTACAAGAGCCTTACTGAGGAACTTGATATAGATTCCCTGACCACCGCTGTAAGGATTGCTTCGGTAGCCCAGTAAGCAAATCTTTAACCTGGGCTCCTGTACGACACGCAATACGGGTGGACGCTGATCGGCGGCCAACATCTGATGGGTACTTCCGAATAAAAAGGAGCGGGATTCTACGAAGTTTGGGCTTTAATTGCTAATTCTCAGATCTGGAGCCAGCGGTCCCGGTTCCAGCATTGCGCCTGTCAGTACCTCGTTTGTCGTTTTCGCTGATTTCCTTGGCCTTGAAAACACTCTCGGTTTGATCGCGTCGCTCGACCGTATCACGGCGTTCTGGCCCGTACGCCGGGGCCTCATGCTCTATCGTAAACACATTGGCGTAGAGGTTGGCGACCCATTTTTGGCCCTCTTGGGTTCGGCGTAATAATCGGATGCCCTCGGCGATGAAGGGTGTCACGATTTCCCAGAAGAACTTGGGATAGCCTTCCCCGAGGTCCGCGGCCGTGGTGTAGCCCATTTTTGCTGCCTGGCCGGTCTCCTTGAACTCAGCGAACAGGGAGGAAATTTTTCTGTGGTACTGCGGATCGCCCAGCTGGCCGATGAGGTCTGCTGCTCTAATTAGCCCAGGAAAATCGTCCGATTCCTGGTGATCTTCTTCGCTAGGAACAGGAAACCTTGTGCGCTCGATATTTTCACAGATAACGGTGGTGTCGATTCGATCTTCAGATTCGAACCTTTCAGTGATATACAGCTTTGCCCGGTCAACGTGGTAGGGCGTGAGTGATGCATCGGTTGAGCCTGGCATTGGGGCGATAGTGTCGTAAGCCATGTTAATGGCGTAACGGCCGCTTCGATCGGCGCGGCAAATCCCCCTGACATAACCGATGTCGTGGTTTAGAAGTGATATGACAAAGTGCACCCAGTCGTTCGCGCTGACTGAACCTTCGATCAGGATTTTGCCTCGAAGTATTTCTGTTCCCACCATGGTGACCATAATGGTGTGATTGACGTCATGATATGGCGCATCACTGTTGGCAATAATCTCGAGCGCGTTTCGTGAGTTTGAGATGATCAGCTGTATGTCGGATTCATTTTTACCGTACATGTTGACGTAGAGCTCCACGAGCTCGTCTACAAAGGCTTCAATGACTACTGATGATGGGTTAAACATGTTGGCTCATTGGTCTTAATTCGGTACTGATCCGTTAATCATTGTGTCTGCTCAGTAACTCCAGTCAAGCCCAATCTTGATTTAAGAAACGTTTGGCGTTAACCGTGACTGTACAGCCAAAGTGAGTGATTTTTGCAAAAAATGAGTATACATTGAATTTTCGTCATTCAGACCTTCGTTTTTCTGGTAAATGAGGCGTTTCCTGAAGTGAATGGTAAAAATTGTGATTGAACTCCGACACTTAAAAACACTGGTGGCACTGCGAGATAATGGAAGCCTGGTTGAGGCTGCAGAGAGTCTCTTCCTGACGCAATCTGCCTTGTCGCACCAACTGAAGGACCTTGAAGAGAGGCTGGAGTGCTCACTCTTCGTCCGTAAAACGAAACCCCCACGATTCACTTCTGCCGGTAGAAGGCTGCTCAATCTTGCTGATGAAATTTTGCCTATGGTGAAAAGTGCCGAGCGGGATATCTCTCGACTTGCTGGCGGGGAAGTTGGGCGGCTGCATATCTGTATAGAATGTCATAGCTGTTTCCAGTGGCTGATCCCCTGTCTTGATCTTTATCGAGCTAACTGGCCTGAGGTTGAGCTGGACCTTTCTGGAGGTTTTAGTTTTGCGCCACTGCCTGCACTGGTCCGTGGAGACCTGGACCTGGTGATCACCTCGGACCCGGTTGAGTTACCAGGAATCACCTATATTCCATTGTTTAGTTATGAAGCGATGCTGGCAATCTCAAATGACCATCGCCTGGTCAGCCACGCTATGGTGTTGCCGGATGACCTTGAATCAGAAATGTTGATCACCTATCCAGTCGATCGTGATCGCCTTGATATTTTTACCCGATTCCTCGAACCAATGGACGTTGAACCTGGCAGTGTGCGAACAGCAGAACTGACTCCTATGATGATTCAGCTTGTGGCTGCCGGAAGAGGGGTCGCCTGTTTACCCAACTGGGCTCTGACTGAATACCTTGAGCAGGGTACAGTGATGGCTAAAAAGCTGGGTGATTCCGGTTTGTGGTGTACTCTCTATGCCGCGATTCGTGAAGACCAACTCGAAATGGCTTTTATGCAAGACTTCCTGAACACAGCGGTTGAAACCTGTTTTTCCAATTTGAATGGAATCAAAACGGTAGAGGTTGCTTAAGTTCTGTCCAACCAAACAGCCCTTGCTTAGCAAGATGTAAAGCGCTTAAATACTTTAACAAATAGTGAACGTGCCGGTAGTTCTATCCAGGGGGAACACTTTGCACGCCGAGTGGCACCCTGATCGTAAAAGGAGGTGATCCCATCAATAGTCAGTCAACTTGGGGAGCCTCCGAGTTAACATAACTCGGAGCCTGCTCCCCGTACGAAGACAGGGCCCTGCGGAGATTCTTCGCGGGGTTTTTTCTTTTCTGGCAGGTACTTTTTTTACAGGACAGGCT
>DTZW01000218.1 GCA_012961165.1 Gammaproteobacteria bacterium
AGACGAACCCGCGAACAAGGACGCTGATAGCGCCGAAAGGATAAACACGTTCGTTGACGAAGACCGCAAAGACTATATTGTTTCAGGGAAAGATCTGTCTGCGATGAAGCGGGTCATGGAACAATTAGACATTGAAGTTACCCACGAGTTGGCGCTGATCAATAGTCTCGCAGTTTCATTGACCGCTGAACAAACCAAACTGCTAAAAGAGAACGATGAAGTAGGTAATTTATTCGCTTCGACCCCTTTGAAAACCGCGAATTTACGACCCGGCCAGCAAGGTAATAGTGATAACAGTTCCTTGCGAGAACGCTACAACATTGATTTGGCGACGCTAGACCCCAGTATGTGGGGTTCCAACTTCTTAGCTGGTCTGTTTGGGTCCAGCACCGCTAAAACAGCGATCGTGCAACCGCGCGCGCAAGGTAAGAACGATAATAGTTCTTCGCCAGGAAAAATCGACGATCTGCTCTCTAAATCACTCTCTGGTCAGTATGCGACCAGCACCGCTAAAACAGCGATCGTGCAACCGCCCGCGCAAGGTAAGAACGATAATAGTTCTTCGCCAGGGAAAATCGACAGCCTGCTCTCTCAATCACTCTCTGGTCAGTATGCGATCAGCACCGCTAAAACAGCGAATGTGCAACCGCGCGCGCAAGGTAAGAACGATAATAGTTCTTCGCCAAGAAGCTTCAGCATCGGCCCGCAAAGTATCGGAGTTGCAAGCGTCAGGAAGAAGGCGGCCAATCCCACGGTCGAGTATTATTCCAATGACTTGTCCTTGCTCTCGGGTGTGTTTAAGTCGAGCGAAACTGAAACGGCGAGCGTGCAACCCGCCGGCCAAGGTGCCAGCGATAATAGTCCCTCGATAAGAAATAGCGACGGTCGAGAAATTTTTGTAGACACGGACTATCCGAAACTCGTCCGCGCCGATCAGCTGCACAAGCAGGGTATTAAAGGTGCCAGCGTGGGCATCGCAATCATCGATACTGGCCTGTGGGGATCTAACTTTCTAAATAAGGACAGCACAAACGCCCCACGAATCAACGCTTATTACGATGCCATTGGTGACTATGAGCTTGATCCGTATTACACCGGACAGTTCGAAGATCCGCATGGGCATGGCACACATATCGCCAGCATCATTGGTAACAGCGCCCCGGTTCGAAATTCAGACGGCTCACCAGGCGGCGGTAGCTATAGTGGTATCGCGCCGGATAGCGAGCTGACTGTTATTAGAGCGTTCGACTCAGAAGGCAAAGGCACCTATGCCGATGTTGTGCGCGCGATAAGCTTTGCGGTCGAAAACAAAGATCGTTTGAACATCGATGTCATTAACATGTCGTTCGGTGGGCAACCAAGGTCTCATTATTGGGATGACCCAATCAGCCAGGCGGTCATGACCGCATGGGATGCCGGTATCGTGGTGATTGCCTCTGCAGGTAATTTAGGTCCTGACCCGATGTCCGTCACAGTGCCAGGCAATAATCCTTATGTGGTAACCGTCGGCGCGATGACAGACAGTTATACACCTGATGATCCGTCGGACGACAAATTGGCCAGCTTCTCTGGCGTTGGTCCGACACTGGAAGGACATGTTAAGCCTGAGGTGATCTCGCCTGGTGGTCACATAAGAGGGTTAATGCAAAGAGACACGACCCTCGCTGACGCGCACCCTGAGTTCCACGATGGTGGCGACTTCTTCATTATGTCGGGTACTTCGCAAAGTGCGGCAGTCGTGTCTGGCATTGCTGCATTGATTATCTCTCAAAACGATGGCATTTCGCCTGATGATGTTAAGTGCAAATTGATGTCGTCAGCATTATCAGCTACGGTTGATGGCGAGAATGTTTACAGCGTATTCCAGCAAGGTGCCGGTCTGGTCGATGCTGTTAATGCGGTGGAATCTGATGCCAGCGGCTGTGCAAATGCCGGCCTGGATGTTGCGAAAGATCTCAGCGGCGAAGAGCATTACGGTGGACCCGCTACAATGAACGAGTCCGGAGAGTTCGCTTTCTGGTCGAATGAAGATTATGCCGCTATCCCGTCTGAACATCTTTTAGATGCCGATGGTTTCCTTTGGCAAGCGGGATTTTTGTGGCAGGCTTCGAATGCACAGTTGGAAAATCAAGGTTTCCTTTGGCAAGCGGGTTTCCTTTGGCAAGTGGGATTCGTGTGGCAAGCTTCGGATGCAGAGCTGGAAAATCAAGGCTTCCTCTGGCAAGCGGGGTTCCTTTGGCAGGCGAGCGATTTTGAAAAAAACGGCCTAAATTGGGATATGGACCATCTGGTTCAAAATGGCCTGGTTGGTAATATTGGCGAGGGCATGCAGGATTCGGGTTTCCTTTGGCAGGCAGGCAACGCTGAAATAGCACGGTGGGTTGAGCAAGAATAATGAGGACTAGTCCATTTTAAAATGTTTGTTACGCCTACAGTACGGTTTTTTGATACTGAGTGCGGCCTTCTTTGGGCCGGTCTCAGCATCGGAGTTAGTTAATCGCCTAAATCCGACATTTAGTCGCATCAACACCACCCAGGGACTTTCGCAGAGCACCGTTAACGTGATTTCCCAAGATTCCACGGGGATTATTTGGGTTGGAACCACAGAAGGGTTAAACCGGTACGACGGAGATAAGTTTGAACAGTTCTTTTCTAGTTCAACGGCGGATAGTCTTTCCAATGATTATGTCGCTGCGATTATAGAGGATGCAGACGGGGTTCTCTGGATCGGCACAGATAACGGTCTCAATGCGTTTGACGGGGTGCGATCGACATTCAGTCGAATTGATCTAGATGATCGCGAAACAGGGTTCGACGCCGATCACAGCTCTATACGATCGCTATTCATCGATGATCAAAGTCGTCTATGGGTTGGAACGGGGCAAGGGTTGGCGAGAAGAGCCGCGGACGGCTCTTTTGTTCACTACCATCATTCCCCAGACGATCGCGAAACTTTGGGTGAAGGCGGTGTACGAGCCATAGCCCAGGATGGTCAAGGGAATATCTGGGTAGGGACGGACAGCAGCGGCCTATCCAGATTAAATCCTGAAACCGATTCGATCGATCGATTCGAACGTGAATTTTCCGAGAGCGGCCTGCAAGATAATTCTGTTCGAGATCTGATGGTTGATCGAAGCGGTGCTCTTTGGGTAGCGACGTTTAATGGCGGTCTTTGGCGAGTAAGAACCAAGTCGTTAGCGTTTGAACATATACCTTTGGTTTCAACAGAAGGCCGCGTGACATCAAGGATTAGGTCGCTTTTAAATGATAGCGCCAATCGGATTTGGGTAGGAACAGACGAAGGTCTGTTTTTAGTTGATGCGGAGACAGAGACATATTCAAACTTCGCGCATCAGCCTACCGATTCTACCTCGCTGTCTCAAAATATGGTTCTTGATCTTTTCGAAGATGCCGGTGGTGTCATCTGGGCTGCAACCTGGAACGGGATATCAAAATGGAATTCCAGAGCGCCCAAATTCGCGCTTTATCGCAGTGACAAGAATACCAACGATGAATTAGCTGGCGACTCGATTACGTCCTTTATCGAAGACGAAGAAACGCTGTGGATCGGAACATTAACTGGCCTCAGCGCCTATGACAAAGCCCTTTCGCGCTTTCGACTGGTAAACGAAATAGATCTCGCAGACCGGCGAGTAATGACCTTGGCGGTTGAGAAAGGCGAACGGTCTACGCTTTGGATTGGATCGATGAGCGGCGGGTTGACTTCATATTCAGATAACACACAGCGGAATTTTACCGTGAGCAGTGACCCCG
>DTZW01000219.1:0-2173 GCA_012961165.1 Gammaproteobacteria bacterium
TTACGGTTTCCTGTTGCTCACAGATTTCACTATGATGGCTTTTGCCGCCGCGGTCGAACCACTGCGTACGGCCAACCGCCATAGCGAGCCTGAGTTGTACCAATTTCCTCTGTTCACTCTTGACGGCTCCCCCGGACGTGCCAGCAATGGCCTGTCCTTGAATCCCGTCCAGTCCCTCAGTGGTAAGGAGCCACTCGATGCCCTTTTTGTTTGCGCCGGAGTCGACCTTCATTCGGTAAACCCCGAACACCTGCGCGAACGATTGAAGCCTTTTATCAGACGGGGTGTCCCGATCGGTGGAATCTGCACCGCCACTTACCACCTTGCGCGCGCCGGCCTGCTTGACGGTTATCGGTGCACGGTGCACTGGGAGAATATCCCCGATATGCACGACGAGTTTCCGCATCTCGTAGTTTCCTCTGGTCTTTTTGAATTAGACCGCGATCGTTATACCTGTTCAGGTGGAACGGCACCGATGGATATGATGTTGACTCTGATAAGCCAGAAACACGGCCGTGAACTTTCCGGCAGGATTTCGGAAGGAATGCTGTGCGAGCGGATTCGCGATGGCTCTGATCGTCAACGCATGCCTTTGCGCCTGCGACTGGGTTCGAGCCAACCTAAACTGGTTGAGGCCGTTGAGTTGATGGAAGCCAACATCGAAGAGCCAATGACTCTTGATGAACTTGCGACCCATGTTGGAATATCTCGACGCCAACTGGAACGACTTTTTCAAAAACATCTCCAATGCGTGCCTACACGTTATTATCTTGAGATTCGCCTTCGCCGCGCCCGCGAACTCCTCCTTCGCACGCCTCGATCCATTGTGGATATTGCGTTTGCCTGCGGTTTTGTCTCGGCACCTCATTTCAGTAAATGCTATCGCGACTTTTTTGGGATCCCTCCTCGTGAAGAGCGGCTACCGCGCGTTGACGGGGCCGCTCCAGAGTCAAATCGTCCGAAGCTGTCCGGTGGGGCTACTAAAAAAGCAACGACCGCCTCACTACGACCCTGACCCAAGGTTATCGAAGGTAACTCGCTCGCTAACCTCTAACACGCCGCGCGGCGAAAAACTCCTGCAGCAATCGGGTGCTCTCATCACCGAGCACCCCAGCCCTGACCTCACACTGATGATTTACCAACGGACTTTGCAACAGGTTAGCAATGCTGCCGACCGCACCGGCTTTCTCATCGCGCGCGCCAAAAACTACTCTACAAAGGCGCGCCTGCAAGATCGCGCCGGCACACATCAGACAGGGCTCGAGCGTTGCATAGAGCGTGGCTTCGGGTAACCGATAGTTACCGACCGTATTGCAGGCATCGCGCAGCGCCTGAATCTCGGCATGCGCCGTGGGATCGTTTGAGCTAACCGGACAGTTATAACCTGCCCCAATCACTTCGTTATCGATTACGACAATTGCGCCGACCGGAACCTCGTTGTGGTCTGCGGCCGCCTGCGCCTGACGCAAGGCTTCACCCATCCATCGCTCATCTGAACCGACAATAAATTGCGATTGGCTTTTGTCAATCACGGCTTTGCTTTAGAGATATTTCCAATCTTTTCCTGTTGCATCAGGTTTCTTGCTTACCTGCGCCAATTCTGGCTTTGTCTACGTGGGCACGCTCACACCAGTAATCGGCCAAACCAGAAAAATCTTTGCTTCCCCAACCATCTGCCTTCGCCGCGCTGACACTTTCTCGAATTACTGCGCCAATCGGTAAGGGGACTTGCATTTCCGCCGCAGAATCCAGAATCAAGCTCAAGTCCTTGTGAGCTAAATTAATCTGAAAACCTGGCTCGATATCACCCTTAAACACTTTGTTAGCGTAGTTAATCTTGAGCTGGCCATTAGTGGCTGTCGTGCCATGTATCACTTCTAGAGTCGTAGTGAGATCCAATCCGAATCCTTGAGTAAGCGCAACAAACTCTGCATTCATCATGCAAGAGCCAATTGCCAGGAAATTGTTGCATAATTTAGTACGAGTTCCAGTGCCGGGTGCTCCGCAATGAATAATTGTTGTGCCCATTGCTTCGAGCTGCGCCCTGATTCTTTCAAAATCCTCTTCGTGTGCCCCGACCATAAACATCGAAGTACCCTCCCAAGCGTGCTGGGCCAAGCGACCGATGGGTGCATCCACGAACGAAACGTCTTTGGCAGCGCAAGCCGCGGCT
>DTZW01000219.1:2313-3763 GCA_012961165.1 Gammaproteobacteria bacterium
AACAGTTAATACGGTAGCGGCTTCGCGCATCACTTCAGCCGGTGAGCTCACAGACTCACTCCCGTACTCTGAGAAACCACGATATTGATCCGCTCGAGTGTCGTGTAACACCAGTGAAAATTGTTTTCGAGCAAGATTCAATGCCATACCTTCGCCCATCGATCCCAGTCCTATAAAGCCTGTTTTGTCATCTCTGTCCATTAGGTTTGCGTTTTACCTCCGTAAGCATTAGTTGAATTCAGTAACAAAAAAAGGAAAATCAATCCAGGGTAATACGTACCCGGAACGCGCCACGTTTATCGGGCAGGACTGTCGCAAATGATTGAACTAAAAAACCGTGCGCACTTTATACTAGCCTTGTGTCATGGGTTTGTAAGTGTATGTTTTTACGCATTTGTTGACAAATTTTGTAATCACTTTGCAGTCACTGATCCCTTATAACGTCTCGACCTATGATTATTGCATCACTGTCACTCAATCGTCGTTGGAGGTTTGCGCAAAAACCGTAGGTCACACGGTGATGCCGCGCTGCGCGCTTTGGCACTTTGCCGTGAGCGTGAAGAAGGATGATCAGCAGCCTTTTCTTGCGATTGGTGGGTGAAGTTATTACCCATATTGAAACCGCTAAAGCGGACACAGCAGGATCCTATTACCGCAGTGCCTTGAAACTGACAAAGCAACTTGGCATGCAGTCCCTCAAGGCCAACTGTCATTTCGGTTTCCAATTCTCTAACGGCCAAATAGTGGCAAACCATCAGCCAGGGCACGTTTGGACATCGCCATCGAATTGTTCCAGACCCTGGCGATACACCCTCTTCCTAGGAGGGCTGAGGTTCGGTTGCATGATAGTAGCCCGGGTGGGACCCGTCGTTAGACCGGCGTAGTTCGAGAATAACTGTGACGCTAAAGCGTAGGTGGCGAATTGGGGAATTCGGCGGACACAATGCTTAATTCACTTTTGCTTTCTATAATAGTGTCGGCTCAACTTTCTATAATAGGGCTGCCCAATAGCCAGTGAATATCAAACGGGTGACCCCGGTAAGACAGATCAATTAGTGACATCGTGTCAATGTTTCCTATACCCTCTACAACCTAGATGAGGCATTTAGATAAAACCAATTTCTTGGTTTTGATCTGTCTATTGACCTAGCTTTTGCAAACGAACGATACACAACATATAGAGTAAACCAAAATGGACCTCGAACTCAGTGGCCGACATGTACTTATCACCGGCGGATCAAAAGGAATTGGACTGGCAGTTGCCCAAGGGTTCGCCGCGGAAGGTTGTACGCTTAGCTTGGTCTCGCGAAACCGTGCAAATTTGGATGCGGCAAAAACGCTAATTACTTCTGCCTATGACGTTGCTGTTAATCTATATGATTTTGATTTATCCAACAGCGAGAATATAGCTAACTTACTGGAAGCGTGTGCTGATATAGATATATTGGTA
>DTZW01000220.1 GCA_012961165.1 Gammaproteobacteria bacterium
TTAGAAATTGGAGCGGGTAACGAGATTCGAACTCGTGGCCTCGACCTTGGCAAGGTCGAGTGCCAACTATAATATTTACTTTTAAAACAGTAACCTGCGAGACTTGACACCACTTATTTCTCCCAAGGTCGAGGTCCACGCACCATTATAGGGCATCTCAATTGTAGATTTCTGCCTCGCCAGGAGCATATACCGGCTTCCATTCCGCCTTCAATTTCAAGGCGCCTAGTCCTTAGGTTTCGCTGGGGTTAAAAGCCTGATATTCGCTGGCGCAATGTATTTAACGTGCCAGATATCACCTTGAACAAGCTCTGACTCTGCTTGTATTTCCCTTGCTGGATCTCTGACCATGTATGCGATGCTGCGCGCGTCCTGCTCAGTTTTCACTTTTAAAAATCGTGGGTTGTTCATGCAGCGTAATCCTTCATTTGTAGTTGGTAGTCGGTGGCCATTAACGTTGTTTTAGCACGTTGCGCGCCATGTACTGGAAAGCCAACGTTAAAAGAGCGGTCGCGATCTTGGCATGTATCGCACCTTGCGGCCGTTATGCAGTTGTGTAACACATTGAGGCAAGTATCGACCGATCGAGGTTGGTGTAGTATAGCTCTTCTAGGGATTCTCCTTGCCTGGTTCTGGCCTAAGGAGCGGCACTGCTATCTCTTGGTCTGCGATCATATCAGCTTTAGTCAAGCTGTCAGCACCATTATTGAATGCAAACCCTCATGCGTAATAAAACTCCTCGCCTTTAGGATTCACTCAGTTTTATTTTGGAAGTCCTATGGTCTCGATAGTCCAGATACAGAAATGTTGTCATAATGATCGTGGCCAAAATGGATGTCACCATTAATATCAGAAGAAAATCCTGCCATCCACCTTCTTTGTTGGCAACGGCTCCACCAACAAAATCAAATATCATTGCGCCAAAGTAGGCTAAGGCATCAATCAATCCAACGAGCAAACCGCAGTGCCTTCCCCCAAAGCTAATAGAGAAAACACTCATAGGAATATAATAGGCTGGGGATATTGCAAAGCCGAAGACAAAGATCAATCCAATGGTCAGTATCAACTCAAGCTGATTGCCAAAGTCATAGGCGCCAAGAAACCTTAAACTGAGAAGGCACATGATAGCGACAACTAGGGAAGCACTCATGACGACTACAATATTTTTCTTTGATAACTTATCGTAAACAAACCCCCCGAAAAATACAGCAACAAGACAACCAAGAGGAAAGGCTGAAGACGCCATACCTGCCTGCGCGGGTATTAACGCAAAGGTTTGACTGAGATATATCGGAATGAACACTTGAAACTCAAACAGAACAGCTAATGACGAAACCCCAAGACTGATCAACCAGAAACGCGGGCTTTTAACAAAGGTCATGAAGGCTGCAAAAGTGTCTGATTTGTTGAGGGGGTGCTCATCTGACCAGGCAGTTATTACATGGGTAGTTTTATCAGATTTCAAGTCAATTTCTTTGAAATCGCTTCTCGTATTCTTTAAGAACTTTGGCAGCATGACAGCAATGACCAGCGCGATTATCCCGGCTACAAAAAACAGCCCTCGCCAGGACATTACTAAGAGTAGGCTACTGAGTAACAAGGTTGTCGCGACAGAGCTAACACGAGAACTTGTGGCTATAAATCCCCAGACTCGACCATGTTTGGACTGGGTAAACCACACGCGAATAATATTAGCGATCGATGGCCAACCTGCAGATTTGGCAAACAAGGTGAGAAAATAGAAGGCAAAGAAAGCGGTGTTTGTCGACAGCGTCCCCAACGCAATCGTTGTAACCGCCGCGAATCCGATCGATGCAATAAAGACTTTGCTACCACCTAAGCGATCAGCTACAACACCGTTGGTGAGCTTGCCAACCAGATTACCAGCAGTACCCCAACCCAATATGGCTCCGAAGCTTGCAGTATCGAGTTGTAAATCAGGGTCCAGCAACATGGCCGGACCCGCTAGCCCCATCACTGTTCGACAAAGCATCAGCATGGCGTATCCAATACACATACTGACAACAATTTGAACTTCCCAACTTAATGAACCGTTATTGCCAACGGTCATTCTAAATATCCTTCTGCCCAATCAGTGGCAATTATTTCATCTTCAAATCTTATCCTATCGTGTTCGTCGAACATTCTAACCAGTATCGGAAAATCACTTTTAAAGTACTCAGAATTCCCAGAATCGATGCTAGACCATCGCTGTATTTTTCCAACATCTAAAGAAGCTCTATCTGAAAAATCTATAGGTTTCATACAATGCTGGATGGCGAGCTAAACTGAAATTGTATACATTTGCGTGAACACTTAACAATTTCTTACACGATCTGATTTTTTCAAACAATGATGACATCATCTCTCAGACAAATTTCAAACACCTTCAAAAATGATTTACAACACACCAGATATAGAGATCTCTTAACGATCTCGAATACATACCGAAGATACTGCAGTATTTCCGATTGATCTCAGAAGTATGATCATATTTTCGATATGACAATCCAGGATACTGTGGTATTTGTGGTATGACTTTTCTCGACCTACGTGAATGAGAGGAGTGGGTGTAAATCTCGACAATTCCACCATCAACCATTCACACCATCTATGCTGCCGCGCGATATTCATGACTCTTATCAAATCTAGAAGGTAGGCCAATCAGTCTGAAAAGCCCAGGGTATTGATGCCAGTTGCGAAAAGCCCAGCACAAGGCACTTAGGTGGTGCCCGGAGATTGGCTGGAATCTCTAGAAATTGGAGCGGGTAACGAGATTCGAACTCGTGGCCTCGACCTTGGCAAGGTCGCGCTCTACCAGCTGAGCTATACCCGCGCTTCAATCCTGAAGTTTATAGCCATACTATACGTGATGGCTAGCCCATTGTGGCGTCCCCTAGGGGAGTCGAACCCCTGTTGCCTGGATGAAAACCAGGTGTCCTAGGCCACTAGACGAAGGGGACACTGCAATGGAAGGCGCGAATTCTAGGGGGCTGTCGGTGATTCGTCAAGCGTAAAGCAATCTTTGCCCAAAAAATTGCGTTATTAGATGGGTGGATGTGGCGACAGACGGGTCGACGTACTTGTTTTCCTGATTAGTAAAGTATGACGGAGCGAATCGATTTACCTTCATGCATATAGTCGAAGGCCTTGTTGATGTCCTCTAACCCCATGGTATAAGTAATGAACTCATCCAGTTTGATATCACCATCCATGTACTGATTGACCATTCCGGGGAGCTCTGACCTTCCTTTCACCCCGCCAAACGCAGTGCCACGCCATACCCGACCGGTGACCAGTTGAAACGGACGTGTGCTGATTTCCTGACCGGCGCCTGCGACGCCGATGATGATGGATTCACCCCAGCCTTTGTGGCAACACTCGAGGGCAGCTCGCATTAAATCCACGTTACCGACGCACTCAAACGAGTAATCAACGCCGCCATCGGTCATGTCTGCAATAACCTCGGCAATAGGTGCATCAAAGTCCTTTGGGTTCACGCAGTCGGTTGCGCCAAGAAGCTTAGCCATGTCGAACTTGTCCGGATTGGTGTCGATGGCGATTATCCTTCCGGCTTTGGCAATGACGCCGCCCTGAACCACGCTTAATCCGATACCTCCCAATCCAAAAACAGCGATCGTTGAACCAGGTTCCACTTTTGCAGTTTTAGTCACGGCGCCGATTCCCGTTGTAACGCCACAGCCAAGCAGGCAGACCTTGTCCAGTGGTGCATCCGGGC
>DTZW01000221.1 GCA_012961165.1 Gammaproteobacteria bacterium
AGAGAAAGAGCCCTCAGCGGGTAAAGAGCCCTCAGCGGGTAAAGAGCCCTCAGCGAGTAAAGAGCCCTCAGCGGGTAAAGAGCCCTCAGCGGATCAAAAGCCCTCAGCCAATAAAGAGCCCTCAGCGAGTAAAGAGCCCTCAGCGGGTAAAGAGCCCTCAGCCAATAAAGAGCCCTCAGCGGGTAAAGAGCCCTCAGCCAATAAAGAGCCCTCAGCGGGAATGGCCCCGTCTATGTTCGAGCAGGCACAACTTGCCGCTGCCGCTGGCAAATACGAGGCTGTCATTTTAATCCTCACAGGAGCAATCGAACAAAAAACACTCCGGGAAGATGAGCTTGCTATTGCTTACAGCAATCGGGGTATTGCCTATAGTTTGCTGCAACGCTACGGGCTTGCTGTTCAGGACCTTCAGTTCGCGATTCGTCTCGATCCGGAACACCCGCTAACCCTGAATCATCTGGGTATTCTGGCAGAACACATTGAGCAGGATCTGGCCAAAGCGGCGGCAAGGTACAGCAAGGCGTCGTCGCTTGGCTATGCAGCAAGCCAGGTTAACCTTGGCAACCTTTATCGATCAGGGCAGGGAGTGAAGCGGGACTCTGCGGAGGCAGTGCGACTTTATGAGTTGGCCGTTGAGCAGGATTACGGCGCCGGCCTGGTCGCGCTGGGTGAAATGTATTTGGATGGTAACGGTATCGCCAGAAACCCCGCGCGGGGCCTGGATCTTTTACAGGAAGGTGTGAGTCGTGGCGTCGTCACGGGTCATTATTACCTGGGCATTGCTTATGAGAAAGGGATCGGTATCTCAGTTGACTACGACCAGGCGCGTCTACATTACCAAAAAGCTGCGGTCCAGGGACATGCTCCTTCCCAGGGAGCTCTTGGCTATCTCTTTCGGCGTGGTAATGGCGTTGACAAGGATTTTATCGCGGCCACCAAATGGTATCGACTGGCTGCAGAACAGGGGGATGTGCTGGCTGCGAATCGACTGGCCTGGTTGATGGCGGCTTGTCCAGTTAAGGAAGTTTGTGACGGCAAGGTCGCGCTCGAATTTGCGTCACTGGCGGTTCACAAAGAACATTCTGCGACCAACCTGGATTCACTCGCTGCGGCCTACGCGCGTGTAGGCGAGTTCGATCGAGCGTTACAGGTCATCAAAGAGATTCTGGCTGATGAATCTCTTTCCAGTTCAGCTCGAACAAAATACACACGCCGGATTGACCGTTACAATAATGGCATTCCGTTTCAACTTTGATTTTCGCAACTAATTTGTCTGTATGTTATTAGGTTTTTTTGAGCACCTGCGCCGATATCGCGTGCCGGTATCGGTTCGTGAACTGATCGATCTTCTGTCGATTTTCAGTCATCGATTGCTTTTTGCCGACCAGGATGAATTCTATTTTCTTAGTCGGTTATCGCTGGTCAAGGATGAAAAATACTACGATCGTTTTGACCAGGCGTTTGCCTCCTATTTTTCCGGACTCGATGACTGGGTTGGCGTGTTTGAAGAAGATGAAAGCGAACAGCTCAGGGAACTGCTGGCCCGAGTGAGGGAGGGTAATGAGCGAGAAGTGGCATTGGTGATGGAAGAGTATGGCGAAGCAGTCGCTGAAGCGAAGGAAAGAGCTACTCGGGAAGACGGTGAGGACGATAGCAAAGATGAAGGTGAGCCAGGGCCGGGTGAAGGAGAGAGTAGCGAAGTTGGCGAAAAAGGTGAGCCGGGTAATGATGGTGAAGAAGGCGAGGGTGATTCCGGCGAAAAGGGCGAAGGTGATAAAGGGAAGGAAGGTGAAGGCAATGATGGTGAGAAGGGTGAAGGCCTAAGCGAAGAAGCCGAATCAGGAGAGCGAACCGAAATGACTGAAGCGCCACGGAAGAGAGCGATGAAAGTCTGGCTGGAAAGGGAGTTCGCTGACTATGATCCCGACGTCGAACTGGGCACCAGAAACCTGAAGATGGCGCTTCGTCGGTTACGTCGCTGGGTTCGTGAAGTATCCGACCTGGAGCTGGACCTGCCTGATACTATCAGGTCGACCGCGCGAAACGGTGGGTTCCTGGACATCAAGGAAGTACCTGAACGACACAACGCAGTTAAGGTTTTGATGCTTTTTGATGTCGGTGGTTCCATGGATCCGCATGTCGAACTATGTGCGCAACTGTTTTCTGCAGCAGGGAGTGAATTCAAGCACCTGGAGTACTTTTACTTCCATAATTATGTTTATGAATCTGTTTGGCATGAGAACGAGCGGCGCGCTGAAGACAAGTTGCCGCTGCGGCATTTACTCCAAAAGTTTCCCCGGGACTACAAGTTAATTATAGTTGGCGACGCCGATATGGGGCGTCATGAGATTTCAGATCGCGGTGGAAGCGTCGAGCATTTTAATGCGGAACCCGGAGAAGTCTGGATGAGTCGTCTGACGGAACAGTTCCGAAGTGTCGTCTGGCTGAATCCGCTTCCTGAAAGTAGATGGCAGGATTCTGCATCGATTCAACTGGCTAAGAGACTGGTCGATGGCCAGATGTTTTTTTTGAGCGATAAAGGTCTTGAGTCCGCGATGAAATACCTGATGAGATAAACGTTCACGCCCTGTCTACCTAAGTCGAGATTTTTATAACCGGTTTTTTTGTATGCCTGGTGTGCGTCACGAATCAGGCATTTCTAGATCATTCAGAGCGAGCAGCACATCATCGTCATGACTAGATTGCTGTGAATTGATTACTCTAATCGATTCATTCCAGTTAAGTTCCTGCTCATAGATAAGCGTATCCATTGCCGAGATAGTTTTAAAGCATTCACTTAGCAGGAGGGATTCGGTGATTTCACCTAAAGCTTCATCGTCCTTTCTCGCCAGGGCGATTGCCACGGCCATAAAATCGTCCATGGGACCTGTAGAGAGAGCTTTGATTTTGTTGCAGCTACAAAAACAGGAAAGAAATAGGCCCATGTCGAGCTGCAGTTTTGTGTTCATGTCCAATTTCAAGGCATGGCCAATCCCACTCGCGAGGTCTTTCCTGAACTCATAGCGCTCTCGCTTTGATTCGAAGGTGGGGTCATAACTAATCAACAAGTTCTTATATCCTTGTTGTATCGCTTCAATTAACCCCTGGTTTTTTGAGAGAGATGCGCCGGATTCCCGTGCTCTATTAGCAGCATTTTTCCGGCTTGCCTTGATTCGGTCAATTTCCCGACGATTCTTTTTACGCTCCAATAGCTCTTTATAGATGATCAGTTTTAGATCTTTTGGATGATGAGGCTTAACGAGATAGGCGTGAACGCTAGCTTTATTAATTGCGTTGACGAACTCGGGGATGTTTATAGAGCCGGAAATGGCGATTCTGATGACCTCGGGATGTTTCTTTTTAACTTGTTCGAATAATTCAGTGCCACTGAGAATCGGCATGTTGATGTCCGAAATGACAACATCGATGGTTATTTTTTGCAGGATATCAAGTGCCTTGAATGCGGATTCAGCAAAGTGGCAAACATAGTTGGCTGCTTCAAATTCCCGTTTCATCAGGCTAATAGCTCGATCATCATCATCAACAAACAATAAGACTGGTTTTACGTCTGTGCTCTCGTTTGTCTCATCACCTTTTTCTTGTAGGTTCATCGCCTGGTTCATCGCCTGGTTCCTGCCTTGATTTATAGGGTCCCAATTTATAGTCGACAGGTAATCAGCGATTAATGGAGTTGTGGACTTTTGTAATGGAATGTAACCAGGAGGGTC
>DTZW01000222.1:0-16178 GCA_012961165.1 Gammaproteobacteria bacterium
ATCGTGGTTGTTGTTAAGCCACGAGCTGTTTTATTTCCGGGGTCTTTCCCGTACAATACGCCCCCTTTCGGGGACCCGCGGGGCTTCGAAACACAAATTATTAAAGGAAAACAATTAGATGGTCACTATTCGCTTGGCGAGAGGTGGTAGCAAGAAGCGCCCTTTCTATCACGTTCACGTGGCTGATAGCCGTGTATCCCGAGATGGTCGATTTATTGAGCGAGTGGGTTTTTTCAATCCAATCGCCCGTGGTGCTTCAGAAAGCACGCGGATCGATCTGGAACGAGTCGATTACTGGGTACGACAAGGCGCGCAGATGTCGGACCGAGTAAAAAAAGTCGTTAAGGATTACCGCAAAGCAACTGCGGCCACGATTAGCGAAGAAGCTGCATAACTTAATACGTGAATGCCAGATGTGAATGAAATACGTCTGGGTAGTATTAATGGCACTCACGGGTTAAAGGGTTGGGTCAAAGTCTTTTCTTATACCGACCCGCTGGAAGCAATTCTTGATTACTCGCCCTGGATACTTCGTAAGGGTGGAGCCGAAAAAGAAATCACGATCAAGGATGGGCAGGCCAGCGGCAAACGGCTAATTGTCCAACTTGAGGGCATTGATACCCGGGATCGTGCAGAGGATCTGATCGGGTATGAAGTTCATGTCAACATTGATGCGATGCCAGACCTTGAAGAAGGAGAGTTCTACTGGTTTCAGCTCGAAGGTTTGGCGGTTAAGAACAGCGGCGGCGAGGTTCTCGGAAAGATTGACCACATGTTAGAGACCGGTGCGAATGACGTCATGGTAGTTGAACCTACCGATGACAGCATCGATAGGGAACAAAGGCTGATCCCCTATTTAAAGGGTGATGTTGTTAAGCAGGTAGACCAGGAAACCGGCGTTGTGACAGTAGACTGGGATTCGGACTACTAGCAGGTATAAGTGATTGGGATTCAGATTACGAGTTAGAGAGAAAGGGTAGCGTCATGTGGATCGGTGTCGTGTCGTTGTTCCCTGAGATGTTTAAGGCCGTCACAGATTACGGTATCTCTCGAAGGGCAGTTGAAAATGGATTGCTCACTCTGGAAGTTTGGAACCCTCGTGAGTTTACAGAAGATAAACACCGTACGGTTGACGACAAGCCTTATGGTGGCGGCCCGGGCATGCTGATGAAGGTCCAGCCGCTAAAAGACGCAATAAATGCGGCGAAAAGTAAAGCGCAGGCGCAGTGCCCGGTAATCTATTTGTCGCCGCAGGGAAAGCCGCTTGAACAGGCTGATCTCGCGAGTTTAGCGATGCTCCCGGAGGTGATCCTGGTAGCAGGAAGATATGAAGGTATCGATGAGCGGTTAATTGAATCGGTTATTGATATGGAAGTGTCCATTGGCGACTTTGTTGCCAGTGGTGGAGAGTTACCGGCAATGCTGCTGATAGATGGTGTAACGCGGCTACTGCCGGGCGCGGTGGGTGACGCAGACTCAGTTGAGCAGGATTCATTCTCGAATGGTCTGCTGGACTATCCTCAGTACACGAGGCCGGAAACCGAAGATGGTTTGACAGTGCCGGAGGTATTGATGAGTGGCGATCATGGTCAGATCGCACGTTGGCGAAAGATGCAGTCACTTGGAAGAACGTATAAAAAACGTCCTGACCTGATAACAGCCAGGACGTTGACAGAAGAAGAGAAACAACTATTAGATGAGTACCTTGCGAAACGCGAGACTTGAAGGAACTGGAAATGAGCAAGAATAAAATTTTTGAACAAATCGAAAACGCGCAAATGAAATCAGATCTTCCTGAGTTCGGTAGTGGTGATACTGTTGTCGTGCAGGTGCGGGTTCGTGAAGGTGAACGGGAGCGACTTCAGGCCTATGAAGGCGTCGTGATCGGTAAGCGTAATCGCGGTCTGAACTCTGCATTCACGGTACGTAAGATTTCACATGGTGTTGGCGTAGAGCGAACTTTCCAGACACATAGCCGGCAGATTGACAGCGTGACGGTTAAACGTCGCGGTGATGTTCGGCAGGCGAAGCTTTATTATCTTCGAGAGCTCAGTGGTCGAGCAGCTCGAATCAAAGAGAAGCTCAATTAGAGCAGCTCGAATCAAAGAGAAGCGCAATTAGAGCAGCTCGAATCAAAGAGAAGCGCAATTAGAGCAGCCTTATCATGAAAAGCCCGGTTTATCCGGGCTTTTTTTGTTTTAGGAGTAAGATAGCGTCATGACCACCGCATCCGACCAGGCGCTTATCGATCGATTTCTTGATGCGCTGTGGTTAGAGAAAGGCTTGAGTGACAACACACTCAAGGCTTATAGAAGTGATCTCGAGAAGTTCGGCGACTGGGCCCAGAGGCACGCCAGCCCCATCATCGCCATCCGTCGTGAAGATGTACTTCGATACCTGTCACACAGGATGGGCAAAGGGCTAAAGGCTCGATCGACAGCTCGATGTCTCTCATGCCTTCGTGCTCTGTATCGCTACCTGCTGCGAGAGAAAATGCTGAGCGATGATCCGACACTTCGGGTAGAAAACCCGAAGCTTGGTCGCCCGCTGCCGGAAACGCTAACGGAGCAGGACGTTGAACGTTTGCTTGCTGCGCCGGATACAAACACATCAATGGGTGTGCGTGATCGAACCATGCTAGAAGTTCTGTATGCCTGCGGGCTTCGGGTCAGCGAACTCACTAACCTTCAGCTCAGTGAAATCAACCTTCGCCAGGGCGTTATTCGAATCGTGGGAAAGGGCTCGAAGGAACGGCTCGTGCCCATGGGGGAAGAATCTATCATCTGGGTTACCCGCTACCTGGCCGAAGCCCGGCTTGAACTGCTTAAAAGAAATCTTGCCCAGGACTGCGTCTTTCCTAGCAATAGAGGCGTTGCGATGACACGGCAGGCTTTCTGGTACCGAATTAAGGCACATGCGCAGACCGCGGGCATCCAGAAGAAGCTGTCGCCCCACACCCTCCGGCATGCTTTTGCGACCCATTTGCTGAATCACGGCGCGGATCTGCGGGTCGTACAGCTGTTACTGGGCCATTCCGACTTATCTACAACCCAGATTTACACGCACGTTGCCCAGCATCGAATGAAAGAGCTCCACCAGATGCACCATCCACGCGGATAATCGGCCCGCTGGCGTAACCTTTCGTTGCAGACTAGGGTCTCTTAATGCAAAGTAACGTTGTTTTTCGTGAACCGGGTGAGTTATGGCTCTTACTAGATTTCTTATAACTGCATTGTTGGCGCTTCCCATAGCGGCAGTAGCTACCGATGTTCCTGTTCCCCTGACTGCTGCCGAAGCGAGAGAGAGGCTGCTGCTGACCAGGCCGGATTTTCCCATATTGGGGGTCAAGCGAAGTGTCCTGGACGGATATTTTGAAGTCCTGATGGAGGGTGGCATGATCCTCTATATGAATGAGACCGCGGACTATTTTATTGCCGGTGACCTGTTTTTTATTGAGCCGGCTGGATTCGTCAACTCCACAGAGCGCGGCCGAACCAAACAACGTAAACAACTGCTGGCGAGCCTGAACGAATCTGACATGGTGGTGTTCTCGCCACGTCCGGAACTTACCAAGGCAACGATTACAGTGTTCACGGATATCGACTGCGGCTATTGCCGGAAGCTTCACCAGGAAGTCCCTGAGCTTAACCGATTAGGGGTTGCAGTAAGGTATCTTGCCTATCCACGAGCTGGCATTGGCTCAGATTCCTATGACAAGGCTGTGGCGGTATGGTGTGCTGACAATCCACAAAAGGCTTTGACGAATTCGAAAGCAGGCAAAGATATCGAGATGAAGACCTGTGTAAACCCGGTAGAAGAGCACTATGCAATGGGTGATGATTTTGGTGTTACCGGAACACCAGCGGTAGTGTTCGAGGATGGCACTCTCCAGGCAGGGTACCTGCCTGCTGCGGATATGGCCCGCCGACTAGGAATAAACTAGGTCTCCACCGACGCGATCGGGGTATTGGGGTCAGAGTAAAGTGCCAGAGTATATACTCTGGCACTTTACTCTGACCCCCCGATCCTCTCATGAGCGAACTATCACGCGCCGATCGACACGCCGAGCAGCGCTATGAAATCTTTGTACAGCGAAACCTGACGCGAAATTTCTTCGCCCATCTGGTTCACGGGATGCTTGGGCAAACGGGTTTTCGCTTTATTAACGCGCCGACGTTCATCCCGGCCTATCTTCTAATGCTCTCGGGTGGTTCCAATCTTATCGTTGGCCTGGCTTTGTCACTGCAGGGTTTCGGTCAGATGCTGACTCCCATGGTTGGCGCCAACCTGATTTCGCATCGCCGGAGAGTCCTGCCCATTGGCTTTATGGTGGGAGCGGCGATGAGGTTCTGCGTACTGTTGATGGGCGTTGCGGGGCTGGTGCTGGGAGAGCAGGGCACCTTGATTGCCATTATCTGCCTGATGGGATTGTTTGGCATGTTTGAGGGAATGCAGGGAGTAGTTTTTAACTTCCTGATGTCAAAAGTGATTCCGGTTTCCAAACGTGGTCGATTAACCGGGTTGCGGAATTTTCTTGCGGGCATGACATCTGCGGCGGTTGCCTACCTTGGAGGTACTTATCTGATTGGGGAAGAGTCCTCGGTCACCGGGTACTCGCTTACCTTTATCCTGGCGTTTGTGCTGACAACCATTGGGTTGGTTTCGCTGATTGCGGTGCGGGAACCCCAGCCACCGACTGTTCGTCGGCAGGTCTCTCTTTGGGAGCAGCTCAAGGAAGTGCCAGAGTTGCTGCACAATGACCGTGCATTTACTCGATACTTTGTCGCGCGAGCAATAGCAACTATGGGAAGGATGGCGATGCCATTTTATATCCTGTATGCGGGTAACAGCATTGGTCTGTCGGGGGTGACTCTTGGCATTATCACTTTTGCTTTCACCATGGCAGGTACTGTATCTAACCTGGTCTGGGGAGCGATTGCGGATGCGCGGGGGTTCAGACTCGTATTTCTGCTGTCTTCCATGTTGTGGGTCCTGGCGTCCGCAATGCTTTTAATAGCACCCACCTATGGCATGACTGTAGTCGTCTTTGCTGGTATTGGTGCCGCTTCCCAGGGGTTTGAAAACTCTTCCCGGAGCATCGTGCTGGAGTTCGGGGACAGGGATAACCGCCCGGCCAGAATTGCGATTGCCAACACCGTAGCCCAGGTCGCAGGATCGATCGGTCCTCTTCTGGGTGGCGCCATGGCGACCTGGTACGGATACGAATCGGTTTTTATTACTGCTATCTTCTTTCTGGTTGTTGGGGCGATGCTGGTTTATTTCTATGTGCCAGAGCCAAGAGGCCGGCGAGCGGGAAGCACTGGGCGCGTGACCTGAGTGCGCGACTTGGGTAAGATGTCGCGAAATTAGATAATCGGGCAACCAGCGTGGTCGTTCAACTACCTACAAGCGTTTCACCCATTGCAGTTACTGCAAGGGGAGCGTGTACATATAGGTTGGCGATCTCCGCGACGACAGCACCCGCAGCAGCAGCGGCAATTTAGATCCCCGAACGAGTGCCGGGTCTGCACTCTGGTGCCGGCCCGGCTTTTTTATGGATGCTTTTTAGGAAGAAGACCTTGTGATGGACGATTTTCCGCGAATTAAACGTTTACCTCCCTACATCTTCAGCATTACGGATCAGTTGAAGCGGGAATCGCGCGCGCGCGGGGAGGACATCATCGATTTTGGTATGGGGAATCCTGATCAGCCAACCCCCCAACACATTGTCGATAAGCTGGTGGAAACCGTGCAACGGGGAGATACCCACCGCTATTCGCAGTCCAAGGGTATTCCCCGCCTGAGAAAGGCTATCTGTGACTGGTACAAAAAAAGATTTGATGTTGATCTTGATCCGGAATCAGAAGCCATTGTCACTCTTGGTTCCAAGGAAGGCATTGCTCACCTTGCGATGGCAGTGCTTGGGCCGGGAGACACCGTCCTTGTTCCGAACCCGTCTTACCCGGTGCATCCTTATGGGTTTGTTATCGCGGATGCGGACGTCAGGCATGTTCCTCTGACCAAAGACCTGGATTTCTTCGAAGAACTGGAGAAGGCAATTGTTAATACCTGGCCGAAACCCAAAGTACTCGTGATCAACTTCCCCGGGAATCCGACCACGGAATGTGTCGATCTGGAGTTCTTCGAGAAGGTGATCAAAATGGCAAAGGAACACAGTATCTGGGTGGTCCAGGATCTTGCTTATGCCGATATCACTTTTGACGGTTATGAAGCGCCGAGCATCCTTCAGGTGCCGGGCGCGAAAGATATTGCTGTTGAATTCTTTACCATGTCAAAGAGTTACAACATGCCGGGCTGGAGAATTGGGTTTTGTGTCGGCAATCCAACACTGGTTGGTGCCCTGGGGCGAATCAAGTCCTACCTGGATTATGGAATGTTTACCCCTGTGCAGGTGGCAGCGATCACCGCGTTAGAGGGTGACCAGACCTGTGTCGCAGAAATTCGCGAGATGTACAGGAAACGCCGGGATGTGTTGTGTGAAGGATTAAACTCCATTGGTTGGGAGGTTACCCTGCCCAGGGCGACGATGTTTGTCTGGGCGAAAATCCCATCTCAATTTGAACACCTGGGTTCCCTTGAATTCAGCAAGCAGCTCCTGAAAGAAGCGAGGGTTGCCGTTTCACCGGGTGTCGGATTTGGTCAGTACGGAGACGACCATGTACGATTCGCCCTGATCGAGAATGAGCATCGAACGCGACAGGCCCTTCGCGGTATTCGCAAGATGTTCAAGAACCAGTCAATGGAGTCATAGCTTGCGTATTGGAATTTGTGGATTAGGTACAGTCGGTTCCGGTCTATTCAATTTACTTGAAAGTAATCGCGCTGAAATTGAACGAAAGGTTGGGCGGGACATTATTCTCTCGCAGGTTGGTTGTCGTCGTGATCATCCCGATTGTGATCTTAGTTCTACCAACGTCACCCGAGATATCTTCGAGGTTGCGAATAACCCGGATGTTGATGTGTTGGTCGAGCTGATCGGTGGCACGGATGTCGCGAAGGACCTCGTCATGCAGGCAATCTCGAACGGTAAACATATTGTTACCGCGAATAAGGCTTTGATTGCGCTGCACGGTGATGAAGTATTTTCGGCTGCTGAGCAAGCAGGTGTTTCAGTTCACTATGAAGCTGCTGTAGCGGGTGGTATACCCATCGTCAAATCAATTCGCGAAGGCCTTGCAGGCAACACCATTGAGTGGGTAGCAGGCATTATTAACGGCACCACCAACTTCATTCTCACTGAGATGTCACGAGAGGGCAGTAACCGTTCGTTCGATGATGTACTTGGTGAAGCACAGGCGCTTGGATACGCAGAAGCAGACCCGACTTTCGATGTTGAGGGAATAGACGCAGCGCACAAGCTCACGATTCTTGCGGCCATAGCCTTCGGTGTGCCGCTTAACTTCAGCGCAATGTACACCGAGGGGATATCTGCAATCAGCGCAGACGATATCAAGTTTGCTGATGAGCTGGGCTACTGCATCAAGCATCTCGGCATTGCGCGCCAATCCGGTGATGGCCTTGAGCTCCGGGTTCACCCCACCCTGGTGGAGAAAGACCAGATGCTTGCCCAGGTAAATGGGGTGATGAATGCGGTGATGGTTGGTTCGGACGCGGCGGGTTCCACCATGTATTACGGTGCTGGAGCTGGAGCGGGGCCAACGGCTTCCTCGGTTATGGCGGATATCATCGATATTGGACGAGGCGGCAAGCTTCCCGATCTCGGGTTTGTATCGCCCGCACCGATGGGCATTCTTCCCATAGAGAAGATCATGTCTTCCTATTATCTGAGACTAGGCGTTGTGGACCAGCCAGGCGTGATGGCGAATGTGTCAACCATACTCAGCCGGCATAGGGTCAGTATTGAAGCCCTCATCCAGAAAGATGCAAGGCGGGGGGATGCGCAAATCGTCATACTGACGGATGAAGTGCTGGAATCCGAAATGGTGGATGCGATTAGCGAGATTGAATCAAACGAAGTCGTGACGTCGAAGGTCTCAATGATCCGCGTTTCCAACCTGTAGTTAAAGCGACGTTTGCAAACCTGGCGAGATTAAATGACAAAGCGGATTGTTCGACGGGAAGGCCAGCAGCCGTTAAGTTTTACGTCACCGCTTCTCGCCAGGATTTTGTCTTCACGTGGTGTGCTTAAGCCTGATGATCTTGATCATTCCCTTAAAGGACTGTTAGCCCCTGATTCTTTTCTTGGCATCGGGGAAGCTGCAACGATTCTTGCTGATGCGCTGGAGTCCGATTCGTCGATCCTGATTGTCGGTGATTTTGACGCCGATGGAGCGACCAGTTGCACATTAATGGTAACTGCGCTTCGGGCTATGGGTGCCCGCCAGGTTAACTATCTTGTGCCGGACAGGTTCAAATTCGGTTATGGGTTGACCCCAGAAATTGTTGACGTTGCGGTTCAGTTCAAACCGGCTGTCATTGTGACCGTGGATAATGGTATCGCCAGTGTAGAAGGGGTTTCTCACGCAAATACACTCGGAATCTCAGTGGTCGTGACAGACCATCATTTACCCGGTCATGAGCTTCCTGCCGCGGCAGCTATCGTTAACCCAAACCAGGCAGGCTGCGAGTTTCCCAGTAAAGCCCTGGCCGGGGTAGGCGTTGCCTTTTACCTGCTGTCGGTCCTTCGAACCGAGCTAAGAAGCAGGAACTGGTTTGCTCATCATCCGGAAATTAATCTGGCTTCGTTCCTTGATCTGGTTGCGTTAGGCACTGTGGCGGACGTTGTGCCCATGGACCAGAATAATCGCCGCCTGGTCGAAGAAGGTATTCGGAGGATTCGTGGCGGACACTGTCGCCCGGGATTGAAAGCCATGCTGCTGGCCGCTGGTGTGAATCCGCAGCACCTGACGACCCGTGACCTGGCATTTTCGATCGCGCCGCGGCTTAACGCTGCTGGTCGCCTGCAGGATATGTCGATAGGCATTGAGTGTTTGCTTGCTGATGAAGTCAGGGCCGTAGAACTGGCAGAGCATCTGGATGCGCTCAACAATGAGCGCAAGGAAATTGAAACGGATATGCGGGATATGGCCCTGGCGCACTTGAAGCAGTTATCGCTGGATGAGGAGACGGCCGCAGGTCTATGCTTTTATCGACCTGACTGGCATCAGGGGGTCGTTGGTATTGTGGCATCAAGAATCAAAGAAAAATCGCATCGTCCGGTGATAGCGTTTGCGCCGGCAGGTGATGGCGAACTAAAAGGTTCCGGACGCTCTGTCGCGGGGTTTCACCTGCGTGATGCATTGGATGCGATTGCGACCAGGCATCCTGGGCTGCTGCTTAAGTTCGGTGGTCATGCCATGGCTGCCGGCTTGTCGTTGTTCGAGGCTGATTATGAACGCTTCCGGGAAGCGTTTGACCAGGAAGTGAGGCGCACGCTGGGTGAGGCAAGAATTGAACAGGTAGTGATGTCTGACGGTGAAATTGCGGAACCGGTTACCGTTCAGTTAGCCAAGGAAATTGAACGGGCTGCGCCCTGGGGGCAGGGTTTCCCCGAACCAGAATTTGACGACAAGTTCGAAATTTTGGATCAGAGGATTGTGGGTGGACGCCATCTCAAGTTATTACTGCAACCCGAAACGGGTGATCCTGTGGAAGCGATCTGTTTCAATCATGGGGGCCTGTCGGAAAACAGGAATATCCGTTGTGCCTATCGCCTTGAGGTGAACAGGTTCAGGGGTATGGAAAAACCTCAACTGATCGTTTCCGTCATTTTGTAGCGACGGGCTAGCCATTTCGATACAATGCGCGTCCTATAGAACTTTGCCAAAAATCGGCTCAAAGAGCAGACGAATCAGTATGTTAGAGACCAACGCAACCTTGTCCCATATAAAAGACCTCAGGGAACGCACTGACGTACTTCGGGGGTATCTTTGACTACGATAATCGTAAGGAACGCCTCGCAGAAGTAGAGCTTGAGCTCGCTGATTCATCCATTTGGGATAACCCGGAATATGCCCAGAAGCTGGGGCGGGAAAGATCGGCGCTTGAAATGGTGGTAATCACAATCGAAGCGCTCGATTCAGGTCTGGGTGATGTTGCGGATATTGTCGAGCTTGCTGCTGAAGAAAACGATGAATCCCTGTTCAACGAAGGGCTGACCGACCTCGAAGAACTGGAATCGAGACTTGGGGTTCTCGAATTTAATCGCATGTTTTCCGGAGAGATGGACAGCAATAGCGCTTTTCTGGATATCCAGGCGGGCTCCGGCGGTACAGAGGCCCAGGACTGGGCTGAAATGTTACTGCGTATGTACCTTCGCTGGGCTGAAGGCCATGGTTTTAAAACGGAGATCATGGAAGTCTCTGATGGCGACGTGGCGGGCATAAAAGGCGTCACCATTCATGTTGATGGCGAGCATGCGTTTGGCTGGCTCAGGACGGAAACAGGTGTGCACAGGCTGGTCCGGAAATCGCCGTTCGATTCGGGTAGCCGAAGGCATACTTCATTTGCATCGGTGTTTGTTTCTCCTGAACTGGACGATGACATTGAAATAGATCTTGATATGTCTGATGTCAGGGTGGATACCTACCGGGCGAGCGGCGCAGGCGGCCAACACGTCAATAAAACTGATTCTGCTATCCGTCTGACGCACATCCCGAGCGGCATCGTCGTGCAGTGCCAGAACCAGCGTTCACAGCACAAGAACAGGGATCAGGCCGTTAAACAGCTGAAGGCAAAGCTATACGAACATGAAGATCAGAAAAGAAAGGCGGAAATGCAGGTAGTGGAAGAGAACAAATCAGATATCAGTTGGGGAAGCCAGATAAGATCATACGTTCTTGATTCAGCGCGTATTAAAGACCTGCGAACTAACATAGAGACCAGTAATACCCAGGCAGTACTCGATGGAGACCTGGATCAATTTATCGAAGCCAGCTTAAAGATGGGCTTATAGCCATGACGACAAGAAAAGATAAAGACCTGGACAAAAAAACGGACGAAGCTGAGTTGGACGAGAACGATATTTTCTCGTTGCGCAAAGCGCGGCTGGACGAGATGAGGTTAAAAGGTAATCCCTTCCCGAACGATTTCCGGAGAAAACACCTGGCGTCCAGGTTGCATGATCAGTTCGGGGAAAACTCCAGGGAAGAACTTGAGGGTGATACGACAGAAACCGCGGTATCCGGGCGTGTGGTGCTGCGCAGAATGATGGGGAAAGCCAGCTTCCTGACCCTTCAGGATGTGTCCGGGAGGATTCAGCTTTATGTTCGCCAGGATGATGTAGGACAGGAAGTCTACGAAGAATACAAACACTGGGACATTGGCGACATTGTGGGTGCGGAAGGCTCCATGATGAAAACCAAAACGGACGAATTAACCGTCAAAGTGAGCAAGATCCGATTGCTGACGAAATCCCTGCGTCCGCTACCGGATAAACACAAAGGGTTGACGGATACAGAAACGCGATACCGTCAGCGTTACCTTGATCTGATGGTGAACGAAGATACCAGGGAGCTGTTTGTTCGCCGGTCAAAGATTGTCGATGGCATCAGGAGGTTCCTGATTGAGCGTGAGTTCATGGAAGTAGAAACCCCGATGATGCTGAACACGCCGGGAGGCGCGACCGCGCTGCCATTCACGACCCATTACAACGCACTGGATGCAGACATGTACCTTCGTGTCGCGCCGGAGCTGAACCTGAAGAGGCTGGTTGTGGGCGGCTTTGAGAAAGTATTTGAAATCAATCGTAACTTCCGGAACGAGGGTATGTCGACCAAGCATAGTCCGGAATTCACCATGCTGGAATTCTACTGGGCCTATGCGGACTACAATGACCTGATGGATATGACGGAAGAGATGTTCAGGGAAGTGGCCATTTCCGTTTTGGGAACCACCGAGTTTACCTACAACGGTGTTCTCATCGATTTTGGTAAACCCTTTACCCGAACAACCATGGACCAGGCGATTTGTGATTTCAATTCATCAGTTGATCCCGGTGATCTTAAAGATATCGATAAGGCCCGGGCGCTGGCGAAGAAATCCGGCGTAGAAGTTCATGATAGCTGGGGTCTTGGCAGGCTGGTGATGGAGGTGTTTGAGGCCTTGGTTGAGGATAAGATTGAACAACCCACATTCATTACACAGCATCCTACCGAGGTGTCACCGCTCGCACGGCGCAGCGATCATGATCCGGACGTAACCGACAGGTTTGAACTGTTTGTGCTAGGTAAGGAAATCGCCAACGGTTTCTCGGAGCTTAACGATGCAGAAGACCAGGCGCAGCGTTTCAGGGATCAGGTCAACGCAAAAGAAGCCGGTGACAATGAAGCCATGCACTATGATCATGACTATATTACGGCCCTTGAATATGGACTCCCGCCGACTGCCGGTGAAGGACTTGGCATTGATCGACTGGTGATGCTGCTCACGGATTCACCCTCAATCAGGGATGTTCTGTTGTTCCCATATATGCGTTCGAAAGTTTAAAGGCTCGCTCTAAAAGGATGGCCAGACACAAAGAAGTTCAGCTGGAGCCAGACTGGTTTGAGCAGCTGGCGCCCGAGTTTGACCTTCCCTACATGGTATCTCTAAGGGAGTTTCTTGTAGCAGAGAAGGCTGCGGGCAAGGTGATTTATCCCCGAGGTTCCGAATACTTCAATGCGCTGAACAGCACGCCATTTGAATCTGTAAAAGTGGTGATACTTGGGCAGGACCCCTATCACGGACCGAGCCAGGCTCATGGTTTGTGTTTTTCGGTGAGGCAGGGCATACCGTTGCCTCCCTCATTAAAAAATATTTATAAAGAGATCCAGTCGGACCTCGGGTTCAGTAACCATGAGTTCAGTCATGGTTGCCTGCAAGGCTGGGCTTCGCAGGGCGTGTTACTGCTAAACAGCGTGCTGACTGTCGAGCAGAACCATGCAGCATCCCACCAGGGGAAAGGCTGGGAGGTGTTTACTGATCGCGTTATTGAGTGTCTGTCCAGGCGTGAGAAACCCTGTGTGTTCTTGTTATGGGGAAACTATGCGCAAAAAAAAGGTGCTGTGATAGACCGAGCGAAGCACAAGGTATTAACTGCGCCTCATCCTTCACCCCTGTCAGCGCACAGGGGCTTTCTTGGCTGTAAACATTTCTCGCAGTGCAATAGCCTGCTTGGGGAGCTGGGCGAAACGGCGATTGACTGGCGTGTCTAAACTTATTGTAGAAAGGAAAACCAAATGGATTCGTTAGTTGAGTTCGAATACCTTGGAGCTGATAGGGCCATCGCAGTTGCACGAATGGTGCGAGAGAAGCCCCTTAATAGCCTGTTATTGGACACCATTGACCAGTTAGCAGAGAAAATCTACGCCTGGCTGGATGATGACAACATCTCGTGTATTATCCTCGACAGCAGCAGCGAGAAGGCGTTCTGCGCAGGTGCAGATATCACCGCCCTTTATCACAGCATTAAGGAATCCGGTGGGGGAGATAATCCCTATGCGAAATCGTTTTTCCTGAATGAATATAAACTCGACTATGCAATTCACACGGCAAAGAAACCAGTTATCGCCTGGGGGAATGGCATTGTGATGGGCGGTGGGCTGGGCCTGCTGGGTGGATGTTCGCACCGCGTGGGGACACCAGCGACCCGGATCGCGATGCCGGAAATCACCATTGGTCTGTTCCCTGATGCAGGAGGAACCTATTTCCTGTCAAGGCTTCCGGACCAACTTGGGATCTTTGCAGGGTTGACGGGCTGTATGCTTTCTTCAGGTGATGCTATCGCCCTGAACCTGCTCGATGTCGTAGTGGCACAGAAGGATAAGCAGGCAATACTCATTAAGCTTGCCGACCAGAACTGGACCCAGGATCCGGCAGCGAACGCCACGACGATCACTCACATCCTATCTGGTTTTGCTGTTGGTGAAACCCTGCCGACAAACCTGCTGAATCACCGTGAGGTGATATCAGGGTTTGTTCAATCCTGTCTTGATGCAGAGAACTTTTTTGACGCGTTTGATTCAGGATTATCCGCACTGCTGATTGATGAGTGGTTTGCTGGTTCTGTCGCGACCTATCAAAGCGGTTCGCCAACCACTGCCAGAATATTTCTTGAGCAGATTCGAAGGTCAAAGGGGATGTCGCTTGAAGAAATGTTCCAGATGGAACTCGTTATTGCCTACCAGTGTATACGACACCCTGACTTTCCGGAGGGGGTGCGTGCTTTACTGGTCGATAAAGATAAAAATCCTGCCTGGGTTTACCAGTCTGCTTCCGATGTACCTGAAGAATACCTGGATGAGCATTTCCAGCCGGTCTGGGCGGGGGGTCATCCGCTTAGTGATTTGGCCAGCGGTGGCTGACCGATGGTGATGATTCCGGAACGCACTATGCTTGCTGTTGCCCGGGAGTTTGGTGAGGCCGGAAAGGAATGGCTTGAACTGCAGCCCGGGCGACTTGCTGAGCTGGGAGAGCGGTGGCAACTTAGCTTCGAGGAACCATTCGATAATGGTTTGCCGATAAATGTTGTTTTCAGGGTCAGTCGGGACAATCAACCACTGATACTGAAGACAGGCTTTCCACATCCTGAAATGTTTACTGAAATGGCAGTGCTCGCCCGTTGGCAGAATCGGCCCGGCTGTGTGCAACTCGTTGATTCTGACGAGAAGGTTGGAGCCGTCCTGATGGAAAGAGTAATCCCGGGTGCAAGTATGAGGATGCTTGCTCAATCGCGATCTGAAGACAGTGTATCCAGCCAGGTGAGGCACCTGATTGAAAAAACGCCTCTGCGGACGAGTGATGGTGATAATTTTCCAACTTATAGAGACTGGTGCTCTTTAGCGTTTGCGGAATGCAGTCAAAATCAAGATGCGGGAGCGCTTTTGGTTCACATTGCACGCGTTGAAACGATTCTGGCGAAGGCTGCCAAACGATATGAATCCGGTTGGTTGCTGCACGGTGACTTACATCACGACAATATTCTTTTACACGATAGCGGAGATTACGTCGTTGTTGATCCAAAGGGGGTTATCGGGCCGAGGCTGTTCGAGTACGGCCGGTTTGTTCATAACTTCTTTGAAGATCGACGCCATTCGCTGTCCGTGGAAAGTATCCTCACGCAGCGAATCGCAGCGCTTCAAGGTGAATACAGTGAAGATGAAATTCTGATGGTGGGCTATGTGGATCTTGTCCTGGCCTCATGCTGGTCACTGAACGGTGGCCAGAAGCTGGAAACTGAAACGTTTGAGTTGATTGAGCTGATGTCTGTTCTGCTTAACGCTTAACTTTTCCCGTCACCGGGGAAACGATCCTGTGAAGTCTAATCTTTGAGTTCGAGACTGGCGACGGGTCCCAGGGGTGTGGCTGTATTTACAGACCCGTCGTCCCAGGTGACGGTGACGGGTTCATCCGTAGGATTGGAAACGATGACGAGGCAAGCATGGGAACCCGCAACAACGATGTTGCCTGATGTCAGCTCCCTGTTTTGAGTGTCCGTTTCGATTCTGTGTAGTCTTTTTTTCAGTGCGCCGCGGTACTGCATTCTTGCGACGATCTCCTGCCCCAGGTAGCAACCCTTTGTGAAGCTGATGCCGCCGAGATGGTGATAGTTAAGCGTCTGGGGAAGGTGATCTTCGCAGGATTTTTCGTCGACCCAGGCGACACCCGCTTCCAGTTCAGCATCAGACCATTGCCTGATCATGTCGGTAGTCTCTGCCGCTTGCCTGGAGCTCCTCCACTGCTCGCTACGATTACCAAGGTCTACGGTGATGGTCCCGTTATCTGTTTTCATGGGATAAGGCGATTCGCCAGGTGTTGATTCCGGGTCGAGTGAGCCATAGCAGTGGAGGTTTTCAGAGATATCCGCCAGTTCGGCTTTTGAAAACACGATATATTTGGTCAGGAACGCGATGGTTTTTGGTACCAGCGATTGGTGCATTCGCAGCACCAGGTCCTGGCCCTGCTGGATGACAATGAAGCTGGCCAGCATTCGTCCCTGGATGTTGCAGATTGCACCCAGTTGCGCAGAGTCATCCTTAAGGGCAACAAGGTCGCAGGTGGTGTAACCTTGAAAAAAAGTCATGGCGTCGACGCCTGAAATTTTCAGGAAGCCGAAATGATCGAGTCGGATGCTTTGCGGCTGAATTTTCTGTGACATGAATACTGATGCGCCATTGCGAATGGCCATTTTACACGCTTTTTTGATCGAAAGACCCATT
>DTZW01000222.1:16188-20141 GCA_012961165.1 Gammaproteobacteria bacterium
GTTTTTTGTTTGGGTCAGGTCATGCAGATTAGATGGGGGAAACAATTGGAATTAAGTGAACTTGAATTTAATCGCTTGCGGTGGCGGTCGCGCAGAGGAATGCTGGAGCTGGATTTGCTGCTTTTGCCGTTCTTCGATGAGGTGTTCTCAGAATTAGAGTCCGGTGAGCAACAGGCGTTCATCAAGCTGCTCGAACAGGACGATCCTGATTTGTTGGAGTGGTTCTCTCGAAAAGGCGAATCTGATGATCCAGCACTGGCAGCCCTGGTTGAGAAGATCCTGGATCGTGTCCAGCCCTGAAACTTTTTCTGCAGACCGTCTATACCTGGTCCTGAATCACTCACGCCTGCATAACCTGTTGAAGCTTTCGACACACCTGGCGGCCCTTGTTGCGCTGTGGATAAACCCGACGTTTTGGGAGCCACTTCAATGGGCGCTGACACTGGCGTTATTCACTTCCCTGACCCACCTGGTGCACAGCCGGAATCACCGGGGTAAAACGTTGGTTGTCGAACAGATTGTTTATCGTGATGGGACGTGGGCGCTTGGTTTCAGCGATGGGCGGTGGCAGCAGGCCCAGCTTCGAAGTCCGCTGCATGTGGGTTATTTTTTTGTGGTGCTTGGTTTCAGGTTGAAGGGTGAAGAGTTGAAGGTGGTTGTTGGCAGGGACGCCTGTGGAAAAAACACCTATCGTCGACTTACTGTCTTCATCCGACACCATGGTCCCAGTTTGCTGGACCTCTCCTGATCAAAAGGGGCTTAACCAAAAAGAGGTGGGGTCAGTACCGTATCAATTGCCTGCTCGGCCTGTTCGGGATAATCCAAAGTGTAGTGTAAACCCCTGCTTTCCTTGCGTCGTATTGCACATTGAATCATGAGGTCTGCTACCTGAATGAGGTTACGCAGTTCCAGGAGATCGCTGCTAATCCGGTAGTTACTGTAGTACTCGGTCACTTCCTGCTGCAGAAGTTGTACACGGCGTCTTGCCCGTTGCAGACGTTTGTCAGTCCGAACGATACCCACATAGTCCCACATGAATCGGCGAAGCTCTTCCCAGTTGTGCGAGATAATGACATCTTCATCTGAATTGGTGACCTGCGTTTCGTCCCAGAAGGGAATTCCCAGATTGGATTCGAGTGACTCAGGATGTGAATTGATGTGCTCTGCCGCGGCAGTTGCAAACACCATGCATTCCAGCAGGGAGTTGCTCGCCATTCGATTCGCCCCGTGCAAACCCGTGAAACTTGATTCACCAATGGCGTACAGATGCGGCAAGTCTGTCTTGCCGTGTGTATCTGTCATGATTCCGCCGCAGGTGTAATGGGCGGCTGGAACGATCGGTATTAATTCTTTGATGATGTCGATGCCAAGTTCCAGACATCGTGCATGAATAGTGGGGAAATGCGACATTATGAAATCGTTACCTTTGTGGCGAATATCGAGATAAACGCAATCACAGCCGAGCCGCTTCATTTCATGGTCAATAGCGCGGGCCACTATGTCCCTGGGTGCGAGCTCAGCGCGCTCGTCGAAATCGGGCATGAAGCGGTGTCCGTTCGGGAGAACTAATTTGGCGCCTTCGCCCCGTAAGGCTTCGGTGATCAGAAAGGATTTGGCTTCTGGATGGTAGAGGCAGGTCGGGTGAAACTGATTGAACTCCAGATTCGCGACCCTGCATCCAGCCCGCCAGGCCATGGCAATTCCGTCACCTGATGCCGTGTCAGGGTTGCTGGTGTAAAGATAGACCTTCGACGCGCCACCGGTAGCCAGGGCAACGTATCTTGCCCGGAAGAGTTCGACCTGCTGGCTTTCAAGGTTAAGGGCATAAGCGCCAACACAGTCTTTCCCCCGAAGCCCGATCTTGTCCCTCGTGATCAGGTCCACAGCGACATAGCGTGGGAATATGGTCACGTTGTCGAGGGTGTTCAGGTGGCTGCCTAAGGTTTCCGCGATCTCGCGACCGGTTGCGTCAGCGGCGTGGATGACGCGTCTGTGGCTGTGACCTCCTTCCATGGTGAGGTGAAACTCGGTGCTTCCGTCCCCGGTTGTGCGGGTGTCGAAGTTAACCCCCAGCTCCACCAGCCAGTTAACGGTCTGTGCACTCCTTTGAACAGTGAACTCGACGACATCCCTGTGGCATAACCCGCCCCCGGCGCCCAGGGTGTCCTCGATATGAGATTGAATGCTGTCGTATTCGTCCAGTACGGCGGCAACACCACCTTGAGCATAGTAAGTTGAACCTTCTGTAGGGTCGTCCTTGCAGAGCATTGCTATTCGATAATGTTTTCCAAGTTTGAGGGCAAGAGTCATCCCGGCAGCGCCGCTACCGATTATCAACACATCATACTGGTGCTCGATTTGAGTCACATTCACCCCAGAGCTCATGAGGGCGGCAGATTACACCTTCTGATTAGGAGGGTATAGGGCCTGGTGTGCTGACTGTTTGTTATGATGGGGAGTCTTAAGTCCGATTGAACTAATGTTTGATCGAGTAATCAGACGTACGTAGGAATGGATGTAGTGAATAAGCCGGGGTTAATCCAGTGTTCCGCCAGGCCGTGGGGGTAGTATGAACACGACAGAAACAAACGATAGACAGCTGGTAGAGCGGGTCCAGCGTGGTGATAAGCGAGCGTTTGATATTCTTGTGCTTAAGTACCAGCACAGGATTGGAGGCCTGGTCAGCCGCTACGTTCGTGACCCTGACGAGGTGCAGGATGTTACGCAGGAGGTATTTATAAAGGCCTACAGGGCATTGCCGCGATTCAGAGGTGATAGTGCCTTTTATACCTGGCTGTACAGAATAGCCATCAATACGGCTAAAAATTACCTTGTTTCCAAGTCACGAAGACCGCCAGACACAGATATTGATGTTGATGGGGAATTTCAGGCGGATTCTGCTGTCTTAAAGGATGTTGCGGGTCCCGAGAGTCATCTTGCGACGGAGCAGCTACAAAAAGTGATCTTTGATGCTATCGAGAATTTGCCGGAGGAATTAAAGGTTGCGGTGACCCTTCGGGAGTTTGAAGGGATGAGCTATGAGGAAATTGCCGAGGTGATGGAATGCCCGGTTGGAACGGTCCGAAGCCGAATATTCAGGGCTCGGGAAGCGATTGAGAAAAGCATTGAAGCGATTGGTTGATGGCCCTATATTGTGGGTGGTCTGAGGGAAAAGAGTGACTAGAAGCACGCTGGATACGAAAAGAGAGTCCTTGTCGGCATTGATTGACGGTGAGGCAAGTGAGATAGAAGTACATCGGCTGGTCAGGGAGTTTCGTTCCGATGAATCTCTTACCTCCAGCTGGGCGATGTACCAGCATATCGGTTCAACATTAAGAACGGATAGTGGCTCAGTTTCCATTGAGCATCATCAGCAGTTATTCACGCGCATTACTGATGCGATTGAAAGTGAAGACAGCCATTCCAGGGAGATACAAAAATCGGCCTCGCCCAGGGCCGTCATTGCAGGAAGTCTGGCGCTGGCCGCATCGATGGTGATAGCCATATTTATCGGCATCCAACAGCCATCGGAATCACTGCCTCTCGCCGATGCGGGGGCACAGACTTCCTCTATGGGAACTGTTTCCAGTAACCAGTCTCCAGTACTCGATGTCCAGACAGTCGCAAATCAGAGTGATGTTCAGCCGCGAACTCCTGAACTTGTAGAACTTGATGAAGAAAAGCAGCGCCGACTCCGTGCCTACCTGAATCAACACGACCAGATGAGTCGAATGAACCCCGGCAAGCAATTTGTGAACTATAAAGAAACGTCAAAAAAATAGTCCATTCCCCATGAGAGCATATATCACAACAAGATGGCTTGCGGGCACGTTATGTGTGCTGTCTGCGTTGCTGTTATCCGGGTTCGCCTACGCTGAGCCTGAGGGCTCTTTACCCGCTGAGGGCTCTTTATTGGCTGAGGGCTCTTTACCCGCTGAGGGCTCTTTACCCGC
>DTZW01000222.1:20315-22461 GCA_012961165.1 Gammaproteobacteria bacterium
ACCCGCTGAGGGCTCTTTATTGGCTGAGGGCTCTTTACCCGCTGAGGGCTCTTTATCCTCTCCCACCGCGTGGCTGGAGAAGATGGGTGGTGCGCTTCGCAGCGAAAACTATGCGGGTAACTTCACGTACATCCGGGGCAGTCGTTTTGACAATGTTCGTATTGTCCATGTGGTGGAACAGGGCAGGGAGCTTGAAAGGCTATATAACCTGAATGGCGATGTTCGTGAGCTCTATCGCGAAGATGGTGAGGCGCATTGTTATCATCCTATGTCGGATCTGTCTGCGGACGGTCTGGCAGGCCACGATGTGCATATTGGACCATTTACACCAGCATTTTCAGATCGGGTTTTATCGACCCAGAATTCATACAACCTTGCTATGCAGGGTGAAGATAGGATCGCGGGGCGTCCTACTGTCGTCCTGACGGTTTCCCCCAGGTTCAACGATCGCTACGGTTACCGAGTGTGGCTGGATCAGGAAACCGGGCTGCTATTGCAATCGCATCTGATAGAGCGCGGCAAAATTAAAGAAATATTCCAATTCACCCACATCGAGGTGGGTGAATTTATTGGTACATCAAGTCTGCAGACCGCAATAAGGGGGGACACCATCTCGCATCCTCTGGCGCTTGATGTCAGTGAAAGGAAAGGAAAGCCGGTTTGGGAGGTCAACTGGCTGCCCGATGGGTTCAGGCCTGTTCGAATTCAAGGTAACCGTCTCCATTTCACCGATGGTCTTGCGACCTTCTCTGTCTTCATCGAAACATCCGGCCGCACGCCGATGCCCGACCTGGCAACGACTGAGGGCGGGACTGTCGTCATCACGCGCCGCCACCAGAAAACCGGCCGACAAATAACGGTAGTTGGAGAGGTTCCCGTAAGAACTGCTCGACGGGTAGCTAAATCAGTTGAGCCAGTTATTTATTAGGTCGACTGAATTATCATGGCCGTATGACCTTACTTAACCTAAATCGTATTGTGCCTGGCAGGGATGAGTTTGCGTCCCAGGGTCCAGCCTGCAGCGGTTGTTCAGGATGTGCTGAAAGACTTAAGGTCGTCAACCTGTCGCAGGTTCGTGGCGACTCAGCTGTTATCGAACTGTCGCTCAACGCGCAGTGGGGGATGCTCTGGAACAGCTGGATGAAGCCCCTTCTGGCAACTGTTATCGCGGCTGTTGGATGCGAGAGCCTTGGACTTTCTGAACCCCTGACGGTTGGTCTCGCCCTGACGGCATTCCTGGCCGGATATCTTGTTTGTTACGCGGTGCCCCAACATGCGCTGAAAATATCGGAGAACTTATCATGAAGAAACTGATCATCCTCGCAACGCTACTCATGGTGGGTACTGTATCTCCGGTACGGGCCGATTACCCTGAATTCACAGAGTTGGTCAAAAAGGCGTCGCCGGCCGTCGTTAACATCAGAACAACCCGGTCAACGAGCAAGCGGTTCGAGGGGTTAAATGAGCAGAAAGTTCCAGAGATGTTCAGGCGCTTCTTTCGCGAGATGCCAGATCGCCAGAAACCAGGCCCCGGTGCTGGTTCCGGTTTTATCATCGAGTCAGACGGGTACATACTGACTAACAACCATGTCGTTGATGGCGCTGAAGAAATTATTGTTGCCCTCAGTGACAGACGGGAGCGTGAAGCAGTGATCGTTGGGCAGGATGCCCTGTCCGATCTGGCGGTGTTAAAAATAGAAGGTGAGAACCTTCCGACGCTGGATATGGGCTCGTCTGACAGCCTTGAAGCGGGTCAGTGGGTTGTTGCTATCGGTTCACCATTTGGTTTCGAGCATAGCGTGACTGCGGGCATCGTCAGTGCAACAGGCAGGAGTTTGCCGGAAAACAATGGTAACTATGTTCCCTTTATCCAGACAGATGTGGCGATCAATCCAGGTAATTCCGGCGGACCTTTGCTGGATCTAAATGGAAAAGTCGTTGGCATCAATTCACAGATATTGACCCGGTCCGGCGGTTTTATGGGCCTGTCGTTTGCTATTCCAATTGATGTCGCGATGGAAGTTGCGGAACAGCTTAAAGAGCAGGGCGTGGTTTCCCGTGGTTGGCTTGGGGTCTTGATCCAGCGAGTGGATCGTGACCTGGCGGAGTCCTTTGGCCTGGATAGGCCTGCTGGTGCGCTTGTCAC
>DTZW01000223.1 GCA_012961165.1 Gammaproteobacteria bacterium
ACCGGGCGGCATTTCATCGATCACTGAGATATCCATATCGGCATACATCACCATGGTCAGCGATCGTGGAATTGGCGTCGCGCTCATAATCAGTTGGTGCGGTGCGTGATTATCTATGCGTCCTTTGTCGCGCAAAGCGAGCCGCTGGGCAACGCCAAAGCGGTGCTGTTCATCAACAACGACCAGTCCGAGCTGGTCGTACGACACATCATCTTGAAACAAAGCATGAGTGCCAATCGCAACCCGGGCCTGGCCGTTAGCCAGTGAAGTGCAAACTTGCCGACGTTCACGCTTGCTTAAGCGCCCACTCAACCACACCGGCTCAAGGGAAAGCCGGGACAACCAGGATCCAAAAACAGCCAGATGCTGTTCGGCAAGTAGTTCAGTAGGCGCCATCACAACGGCCTGTTGGCCCGCCTCAACGGCTGCAACAACGGCAGCGGCTGCCACGATCGTTTTGCCTGAGCCCACATCACCTTGTACTAGCCGCAATGCCGGGTGTGCCTTAGCTATATCTGCGAGTATTTCGCCGATCGCCCGCTGCTGCGCACCGGTGAGATCAAAACCCAGTTGCCCACGCAGGGTCGGCCAAAGCCTGGCTGAAGGCGGGATCGGCGTTGCCGACAGCGCATCACGTTGGGTCCGGCGCCCGCGCAGTGCCAGGTGGTGGGCAAGCAACTCTTCAAAAGCCAGTCGGTGCTGGGCTGGGTGCGTGCCTGCTCGCAATGCAACCAGATCTGAACCAGGCGGTGGGTGGTGCAACAGCGCCAGAGCCTCTCCAAGTGATAGATGTACCGAAACAGTTTCAGGAAACTCGCTCACAAGCTCAGGGATATCTTGACCACATCTGGCCAGCGCCTGTCCGGCAAGATCACGCCATTTAGGCTGACTGATACCTTCGGTGCCAGGATATACCGGGGTCAGTGTCGCCTCTGTGATGCTGTGATCCAAAGAATCCAGCAAGCGATATTCGGGATGCACCATTTCCAAACCCGATGGACCGGCACGGACTTCACCATAACACTGGATGCACCCTCCGCGGTGCAGGCCACGCTGCTGCGCTCCACTGAAATGAAACTGGCGCATGGTCAAACGGCCCGTATCATCTGAAATCACGGTGACCAAACTGCGGCGGCGCCCAAAGCGCGCACCGCTGATTTCTATGCGTCCGTGAATCAACGCCTCGCTGCCCGGACGCAGACTGCCGATGGGGGCCAGGGTCGTGCGATCCTGGTAACGCAGTGGAAGATGGAACAGCAGATCGACAACCGTGTTGATGCCCAGCCGACCGAGCTTTGCCCCCAGTTGCGGTCCAACCCCTTTTAAAGCGGTAATCGCTAAAGGTTCGGTGTCCCCCATTAGAAATCCGGCTTCAACAGACCCTGAAACACTGTTTGATACACCCCTTGTTGCAAAAGCCCCGCCACTCCTTGCTCGGCAACCGCAGCGGCCAACTAATCGGGTAGATGGAGTACCGCCTCCACCTCGACCGGAACCCCTTTGGGTAAGCCTGCGACGGCTACCGTTGCCCGTGCTGGGTAGGGCGGCTCGAAATACTCAGTCATTACCTTGTTCACTTGAGGAAACTGTTCCAGATCGACCAGGTAGATGGTCAGCTTGACGATATCGGCAAGGCTGCCACCGGACGCGCGCGCCACGGCAGCAAGGCTGTCAAAAACCCGCCGGGTCTGCACTTCGATATCGCCCTCAACAATTTCCATCGTCGCGGGGTTCAGTGGAATCTGTCCGGACAGGTAGACTGCCTGGCCTACACGGATCGCCTGTGAGTACGGGCCAATGGCATCCGGTGCGTCGTCGGTACTGATGGACTCTCTAGTAGTCATAAGAATTTCCTGTGATGAGTTGTAGCCAGAACACGATTACCCCACGGACGCCAATTGGAACAGATTACCGGCTCGACCGCATATACCAACTCTACACTCGTACCAGGTAGGTTTGCGCCGCTCATATTTACACCACGCAGCGTCACGTCCGTCCGGTGTGCATGCACCAGGTAGTCGCCGAAGAATCACCTGGTTTTTCTGTTCCAGCGATCACACCAACGGTTGATGAAGGGTTGAATAGAGTTGTCAGGGACTAACCCCAAGGAGGTGGGGGGCGGTAGAGGTGTGCGGCTGGCTTCAAAGGTGGGTCTTTCTTGGTGGCAAGGCAATATTGAAAATGACTAAATTCTGCGCCCTCAAATACGTATCCCGCGTCAGTATTCATAGCCTGAATTGCTCTTTCTTAAAGCCTTAAGTGATCCCCATCACATCTACCCCATCCTTAAGCCTCACAAGGTGATAAGGAACACATCTTTGATCTTGGGTTTGCATAACAATGGCTTTACTGGAATTGACCAGCCAAATACATATTCAAGGAGACAGACATGAGAGAGTTAACATTTAAAGAACTAGACGCTGTAAGTGGCGGCGGCTTTGCGGGTTGGGTAATTAGAGTCTGGAAGAAATGGATCAATGAAGAATCTGAGGATGTCGTGAATTCACTTAGTGACCTCAATGATTATGCCAAGGGAACTAACGACACCTATGAGGAGAATTGAGATAACAACCTCTCATTAGTGTTTCGGGATCTAATTATCAATCAGAGAGTACAAAGACAGCCCCGCTCACACGGGGTTCTCTTTTATGTGATCCCCATCACACTCCCAGTTGAGCCACCACCCAGACAGGCGTATGCTTTCAGGTGCAACCACAGGAGAACGACTATGAGCAAAGAGAACCTAGACCAATTCATTCAGAAAGTGACAGACAGTGAAGAACTCCAAGCCCGTATTGGTGAAGAGATGGATGCCGATTCGCTTGTTGCACTGGGTGCAGAGCATGGTTGTGAGTTCAGCGCTGATGATTTAACGGCAGGTGCTGAGTTAAGTGACGAAGAGTTGGATGGAGTGAGTGGAGGGCTTATCGCCATTATCGCTATCGCTGCTCTTAAGGAACCTAAATACCGGATTGGTAACAAATACAATCCTGGCAAAGGGTTTAGGGATATCACGGATGGGTCATCTAACACTTGAAATGGACCGGAGAATCCCATGAGCAAAGAAAACCTAGACCAATTTATGAATCAGGTGGCAGACAGTGAGGAACTGCAAACACGTATCGGCGAAGGGATCGATGCCGACTCACTAATTGCACTGGGTGCAGAGCATGGCTGTGAGTTCAGTGCAGAGGACTTAACATAGAATGCTGAGTTGAGTGATGAGGAATTAGATGGTGTGGCGGGAGGAGGGATCAAATCCGCCTTAGCTCGTCGGAGACTTAGAAGATTTGAAAAATTGGCAAAAAAGATTGGGGTAGCCTCAGATGACGGTGTTATAAATTATATTCTCGCCCCCGCCTCGACGTCGGGGTCCTCGACGGAATACTGGGACGATGGCAGCGGTGATCCGACTAAAGTGAACTAGCTATTGTGCAGTGAGGTTGACGTTGTCCCGGTGTTTGAAATGCCCCGCCGGTAGGTGGACACGGCATATCAATAACTAGTTTGACGATTGAAGCAGATAGGGGTCGATCTCAGACGATTCCAGACTGACCGAAGTTATGCTTCATAGCAGTTGTTGCATGGAGTTGATGAACTGCCATACTGTGGCACTTCTGGTTGGCGAAGCAAAAAGAAAACGATTTTCATAGGCCCCTGCGATTCGATGCTCAGGAAACTCTTTAATGGCAGCAGATTCACGGTGCT
>DTZW01000224.1:0-12130 GCA_012961165.1 Gammaproteobacteria bacterium
GGAATGGCGGGTTCAGAAGCCAGGCACTGGAACCAGCGGAGTTCCACCAGCACGCGAAACCTAATAAGTCCATATTCGCTGAGGAGTTCGCGCAGGGCGTCCGTGTGTCTAGCGTATCGACCATCAATGGGGCTTATGGCTGTGAGTTCTTTGAGTTCTAATGTCATAGAGATATTTTATAGGTAATAATTTAATTCAACTAATAATTTCTGAAACCCGGTCAATTGCTCTCAGCAGCTTGCCACGCCCCAGAAGCCACTGGCTTCGCCGACCGTCCAGTTGATGCCAAAGAACCGCCGAGCGAATAGCTGCCAATAGTAGTGCCCTGATCCGGGAGGTGTTCATTGTATTGGCCAGGTGTTTCTGCTGTCCCTGGATTCGGATCCTGGGTTGTACAGTCCCTGCGGTCTCTTCATAGAGTCGGGATAATCTTGAAATGATGTCTTCATCGGTTACGGTAAGTTCATTCAGATGCCGATGCTCCTGGATTGCACTAATCCCTGCACCCAAGGACCTCATCAGTTTAGGTGTCCGGCGTAGGCGCTGTTCGAGTGACAGTACATCCATGACATAACGGATAGTCTCGCTATGTTCGCCGATTCTTAATTCACCGAGGATCTCGGATACCAGCCGAAGGCCCGTCCGCACGCCATTGCCACCTTTGTAGACGTCCAGGGTTTCATTTGGGTTTGTGACAAAAATACTTTCAAGGCAACCCGCTAGATTATCCTGGCTGGCCATACCGGTTCGTGCGATACCTGCTACCAGGTAACAACTTTGTACCAGCCCGGCCAAAGCAAGGGCGCGCTCTTCTGTTTTTTGCAGTTTCATAGGGGATTATCCGTTGCAACGATGATGCCGCCGCCGAGGCAGATGTCTCCGTCATAGAAGCATGCCCATTGACCTGGTGTCACCGCACGTTGTGGTTCCCTGAACTCAGCGGAGTAGCCGGCATCGTTGCAATCAAGATGGCACAACTGGTCCGTCTGTCGGTATCGGGTCTTTACGCACAACTCAGTCGGTAAATCTGGTGACCTGCCAATCCACGAGATTTCCTCAAGCTCCATGGACGAACAAAACAGGGCAGGGTTATCGTTACCCTGTGCGACGATCAACCGATTGGAGTGCAGGTCTTTGGCCGCGACATACCAGGGTTGTTCTTTACTGCCTTTGAGGCCACCGATCCTGAGTCCCTGCCTCTGGCCGAGTGTGTGATACATCAGTCCATCATGCTGACCGATCACCTGATCTTCGAGATCAACAATATCACCGGGATTGGCAGGTAGGTAGGTCTGCAGAAAATCCTTGAATCTTCTCTCGCCGATAAAGCAGATCCCGGTTGAATCTTTCTTGGAGTGAACTGGCAGGTTGTTTTCTCGGGCAATGATCCTCACATGATCTTTTTTCAAGTCACCCAGTGGGAATATAACGTTACTGAACTGTTCAGAGGTCACCGATTGCAGGAAGTAACTCTGATCTTTGTTTCTGTCCTCGGCTTTCATCAGGCGCAGGCAACCATTAATCGTTTCGAGCCGGGCATAATGACCAGTTGCGACCAGGTCAGCGCCGAGTACTTCCGCATACCGGGCGAAGACATTAAACTTTATTTCGCGGTTACACAGCACATCCGGGTTTGGGGTTCTGCCAAGTCGATACTCTTCAAGGAAATGGGAAAAGACATTGTCCCAGTATTCCGCGGCGAAATTTGCCTCGTGAAGTTTAATGCCCAGTTCCTGGCAGACCGCCTTGGCATCTGCGAGATCTTCCATCGCGGTACAGTACTCAGTCCCGTCATCTTCATCCCAGTTCTTCATGAAAAGGCCCTCTACCTGGTAGCCTTTTTCAAGGCAAAGCAGCGCAGTGACCGAAGAATCGACGCCGCCGGACATGCCAACAATAACCCTGGTATTGCCGGGGTCGGGTGAAGAGTTTCCTTTCATGACAGCCTTAAGGTAACAAAGCAGAGATGCTAGTGAAGCCGCATTTTACTCCATTTTCAGGTCAGGTTGTGGCTTAGGATAAAGGCGCTTATTGGGTATCTGAGGTGAATTAGCGATGGATCCTTGCCGTATCGAGCAACGGGGTCAGTCTACTCTGCGTCAGTTGCTGAGCTAAGCGCTACCTGTGTATAAGAAACTGACCGGGTGACGGGGTAAGCCGTCAAGAACTTATCGTTCCGTTGTACAATAGTTGCAACTGTAATATTTTGTGGCCAGTTCAGTAGGTCGATTGCAGTCCCGGAAACATTTAAAATGCGAGCATTATGTCAAATAAAACACCTGGTCATCAGCTGACCCATGTAGACGAGCAGGGACAGGCCAGAATGGTCGATGTCGGCGGTAAGGATGTTACCGAGCGGGTTGCTGTGGCATCGGCAACCGTGTCCATGTTGCCGGAAACGCTTGCGCTGGTTCTCAATGGGGAAGCGAAGAAAGGGGATGTACTTGCCGTCGCCCGAATAGCCGGTATCCAGGCTGCCAAGAAATGTTCTGACTTGATTCCCCTGTGCCACCCCCTTGCGCTGACTTCGGTAGAGGTCAATTTTGAGTGCGATGAAGCCAGCAGTCAGATTCGCATCTCGACGAGGTGCAAGGTTGTTGCAAAAACGGGTGTGGAAATGGAAGCTCTGACGGCTGCTTCAATAGCAGCACTGACTATTTACGATATGTGCAAAGCAGTAGATCGGGGAATGGTGATCTCTGAAATAGTGCTGGACAGTAAGTCCGGCGGCAAATCCGGCGACTGGGTCAAGTCAGCGTGACAGTCAAAATTGTATTTTTTGCCAGCTTGCGTGAGGCGCTGGGCGTGGATTCAGTCGACCTGCAGATTTCCGGTTCCTCCAGCGTATCAGCCCTCATTTCGCAACTGGTGGACCAACACTCGCCTGAGTGGCTTGAGATACTGACTGCTGAAAACATTCGTATCGCCGTTAACCAGGATATGATCAACGAGGATGTCGGTGTTATCGATGGAGATGAAGTGGCGTTCTTTCCCCCGGTAACGGGTGGTTAGAATGGAAAAGAAAATCCAGGTCCAGGAAGAAACGTTCGATCTCAGGTCGGAGTATGACCACCTTCGATCAGTCAGTTTAAAAGTAGGCGCGGTCGTAACTTTTACCGGCACCGTTCGAGATCTCAACGAAGACGAATCGGTGCAGGTGCTCCATCTTGAACACTACCCAGGGATGACCGAACGAGAGCTCGACAAGATCATTGATGAGGCCGCCGGGAGGTGGGACGTTATTGCGGCAACGGTCATTCATCGCGTAGGAGATCTCTATCCAGGTGATGAAATTGTATTCGTTGGAATGGCTAGCCAGCATCGGGGAGATGCCTTTGCCGCCTGCTCTTTTGTGATGGATTATCTGAAAACACGCGCCACCTTCTGGAAGAAAGAAAAAACAGAGGCAGGGGAGCGCTGGTTAACCACTCGAGAAAGTGATGAGACAGCAGCTGATGCCTGGGGAAAGTCTCAATAACCTGCAGTGAAGAAAAAGAATTATCTAAAAGTTGATATGTTCCTTTCGGTATGCACCAGGTGCTTGATCTTGCAAGGTCCACGGACCAATTCGGTGGCGAAATAATCTTAACGTGGGGAAGCCAACGGCTGCGGTCATTCTCCTGACCTGGCGATTCTTTCCTTCACGTATCGTCAATTCAAGCCAGCTGGTTGGTTTGGACTGGCGTACACGGATGTCCGGCACTCTCTTCGGAAGAGGACACCTGATTCGTGATGCTGTTGCCGGTTTGGTCTGCCCGTCTTTCAGATCGACGCCTTCGGTGAGTCGCTTGATAGCACTATTATCGATTTCACCTTCAACCTGCGCCCAGTAGGTCTTTTCCATTTTGAATTGTGGATCGCTGATTCTGTTTTGAAGCTTACCGTCGTTTGTCAGTAACAGAAGTCCCTCAGAATCTTTGTCCAACCGTCCAGCAGGGTAGAACCCTTTTTCAGTAACATAGTCTGAAAGATTGGGAGAGTCGCCTGAGAACTGGCTCATGACTCCAAATGGCTTGTTTAAAAGGATCAGGTTATTGCCGGACACACTTACGCCTTAAAGGGATTCCTGATGCGACTACTCTGAGGCCGCAGGGGCTCCGTCAGAGTTTCCGTTCCCGTCTTCCTCCTGCCTGCCATCATCTTCCTGGTCGAGAAGGCTGACGTTGACCGCATGAGTACCTTTTGGTCCATCAATCATCTCGAAGCTGACAGCTTGTCCTGCTTTTAATGTTTTATAACCGTCCATAACAATTGATGAGTAGTGAACAAAATAGTCTTCACTTTCATCTTCAGGGAGTATGAAACCGAATCCCTTGGCATTGTTGAACCACTTAACTCGTCCCGTAGGCATAGTGGTGACCTCGTTGCTGTTCGCAAAAGCCATGACATGAGCCCGGTCAGATTCAACGCCATACCTGCGAGGTTCAATCGACTGGGTATATGAAAACAACGACTAAAGTAGTGTTTTCTTACAAGCACTTTAGGAGTATTTAAAAGGCTCCGTCAAGTTGGCTTATTTTCTCTATGTTTACAGTGACTTAGAGCCTGGCAATTACGAAAACTTACGAAATCGGGCAATTCTCGACAATAACCCTTTAGTCAAGTTTCTCCGGAGACTGATTCTGGTTAGAATAGACCATGAGCCTTTTAACAGGACAAAAGGTAACAGGACAGAAGGTGAACGGTTGGCAGGATTCGACCAGTGCACCTTGATAAACCGTATTTAGACCTTATAAAGAGTAACTGTGATTGCATTAATAATAAAAGCTACCGGTGGTGAGGAAGATCCTCTTGAGCCTGACAGAGATACAGGGGTTCTAGAAGCACCCGTAGAACCCAAGATAAAAAAACCACCACTATATAGAGTGGTCTTACTGAATGATGACTACACTCCAATGGAGTTCGTGGTTGAAGTGCTACAATCGTTTTTTGGGCTGGACAGGGAAAAAGCCACTCAGGTGATGCTCGCGGTTCACACGCAAGGAAAGGCAACCTGCGGGATTTTCCCCAGGGACATTGCAGAAACTAAATCTGCGCAGGTCAATCAGTACGCGCAGGAAAACCAACATCCGCTGATTTCAGAAATTGAAGCAGTAGAAGACGATGACGATTAGAGGAAGACGTTACCTACTATGTTAAGCAGAGAACTTGAAGTAACCCTGAACCTGGCTTTTAAAGATGCCAGGCAAAAGCGGCATGAACTGATGTCTGTTGAGCACTTGTTGCTATCTTTATTGGACAACACCTCTGCTGTTTCTGTGCTCGGTGCATGTGGTGCAGATATCGAAAAACTTCGAGCAGAGCTGGAAGAGTTTCTTGAGGCTACAACACCGCTAATTCCACAAAATGAGAATGATCGCGAAACGCAGCCGACACTTGGGTTCCAGCGCGTGCTGCAGCGGTCAGTCTTTCATGTGCAGTCCAGTGGCAAGAAAGAGGTCGATGGTGCCAACGTACTGGTCGCGATATTTAGCGAACAGGAAAGCCATGCCGTCTTTCTGTTGAAGCAACAGGATGTTAATCGCATCGATATTGTTAATTTCATCGCTCATGGAGTGGGTAAAGAAGGTGAGGAATCTGAAACACCAGGTGAAGGTATTTCAGAAGGAGAGGAAGAAGGCGAGAAGCAGGCGAGCGCTCTTGAATCCTACGCAACCAATCTGAACGAGCAAGCCAGAAAAGGGCTGATCGACCCGCTTATAGGTCGAAGCTCGGAAGTTGAACGAGTCATCCAAACCCTATCTCGTCGACGCAAGAACAACCCGTTGTTGGTTGGCGAGTCTGGCGTTGGAAAGACTGCAATTGCAGAAGGTCTTGCCAAATTAATCGTTGATGGGCAGGTGCCCGATATCATCAAGGAAAGTACCGTTCATGCCCTTGATCTTGGTGCGTTACTCGCAGGCACCAAGTATCGGGGTGACTTTGAGAAGCGGCTGAAGTCACTGTTAAATGAGCTGAAAGACACGCCTCACCAGATCCTGTTTATTGACGAGATTCACACCATCATTGGTGCGGGAGCCGCGTCCGGTGGCGTGATGGACGCATCGAATCTGCTCAAGCCACTGCTCGCATCAGGAGAGATACGTTGTCTTGGCTCGACCACCTACCAGGAATACAGGGGCATCTTTGACAAGGACAGAGCGTTATCGCGTAGGTTCCAGAAGATCGATGTCAATGAACCCAACGTCGAAGACACCTACAAAATTCTCAAAGGGCTCAAGACTCGCTTCGAGGAGCATCACCAGCTTAAGTACACCGATCGTGCGCTGCGAGTAGCCGCCGAACTAGCCGACAAATACATTAACGATCGCTTCATGCCTGACAAGGCAATAGATGTTATTGATGAAGCCGGCGCCTACCAGCAGCTGCAACCCCCGAGCCGCCGCAAAAAGCAGATTTCTGTCAGTGACGTAGAGCAAATAGTCGCTAAGATAGCGCGGATACCGCCAAAGACCGTTTCCAGTACTGATAAATCAGCACTTAGGGATCTTGAAACTAACCTTAAGATGGTGATCTTCGGCCAGGACCCGGCGATCAATAGCTTGTCCAGTGCGATAAAACTATCCCGGGCAGGTTTGAAAGAAGAGGGCAAACCCATCGGTTCGTTCCTGTTCAGTGGCCCAACCGGTGTCGGTAAAACCGAGGTCTGTCGCCAGCTGGCTAATATTATGGGGATCGACCTGGTTCGCTTTGACATGTCTGAATACATGGAACGCCACACAGTATCAAGGTTGATTGGTGCACCTCCGGGATACATTGGTTACGACCAGGGTGGGCAGCTAACAGAGGCAATATCAAAGCAACCGCATTGTGTGTTGCTCCTGGATGAAATCGAAAAAGCGCATCCGGAAGTATTTAACCTGTTACTCCAGGTGTTCGATCACGGCACGTTGACCGATAACAATGGACGCAAAGCTGATTTCCGAAACGTAATCATTGTCATGACCACCAATGCCGGGGCCCAGGAAATGAGTCGGAATTCCATAGGTTTTCAGACTCAGGATCACGCCACAGATGGTATGGAAATCCTCAAGAAAATGTTTACGCCCGAGTTCAGGAACAGGCTTGATGCAATTATCCCGTTCGCTTCACTATCCAAGGATGTGATTAAGACTGTCGTGGACAAGTTCCTGGTTGAGATCCAGGTACAATTGGACGATAAGAAGGTTCATCTGGAGGTTTCCGACGAAGCGCGAGTATGGCTTGCGGATAATGGCTATGATGAAAAGATGGGCGCAAGGCCCATGCAGCGCCTCATCCAGAATCGTATCAAAAAGGATTTGGCTGAAGATATCCTGTTTGGAAAACTATCGAGTGGCGGTGGCGTGGTGCACGTGACGGTAGAAGATGGTGACCTGTCCCTCGTGATCGAGGAACCAGAGACGGTCTGAACCTATTCGCGGAAGGTGATTCTGCCTTTTGAGAGGTCATACGGTGTGAGTTCTACTTTCACCGTATCGCCGGTCAGGATCTTGATGTAATTCTTTCGCATCTTGCCGCTGATGTGTGCGGTTACCACGTGCCCGTTTTCAAGTTCTACTCGAAACATCGTATTAGGCATGGTATCTATTACCTTTCCCGACATCTGTATTTGTTCTTCCTTTGCCATTGTTCCTCTGGGGGTTGGTTTGAACGGCGAGCATTGTGCCCCCTACTCATCACCAATGCAAATCAAGCGTCTATGCCAATCCAGCTATTGTTGACGTACAGTTCGATGGGCTTGTATTCCATCTTGTAGTTCATCTTCTGGCACTGCTTGATCCAGTATCCAAGATAAAGGAACTCAAGATTCCGGGCCTGAGCCTCTCCGACCAGCCACAGTACAGCGAACACTCCAAGTGCTCTGCTTTGTTCATCAGTATCAAAGAAAGTATAGATAGCGGAAAGCCCATCATTGAGTTCATCGGCAACTGCAACCGCTAACAACCGTCCTGAGTTGCGGAATTCATAGAAACTTGCCTCTGCACGCCCGTCTACCAGAAAGCTCTGGAACTGGTCTCTTGATGCCGGATACATATCACCATCTGAATGTCTCTCGGAAACGTACTTTTCGTAAAGTGAGAAATATTCTTCAGTGAGCCGTGGTGAGTGCTTCGTCACGGTAAGCGTTTCATTCGTTTTACGAGCCCGTCGATGTTTCCGTTTATCAGTGAACTGGGCCACGGGAATTCGTACCGGAATGCAGGCTGCACACGTCTGGCAGTAGGGTCTGTAAATGTGGCTGCCGCTCCGCCTGAATCCGACCGCAGACAACGCCGAATACAAATTCTTGTCTATTTTCGTGAGTGGGTCGGCGAACAGGGTAATAGCCTGTTTATCGTCCAGGTAACTGCAGTCATGAGCCGGTGTCGTAAAAAATCTGAGTTCTGATAGCGAAGTCATTGGAATAACTTACCAGATTACGGGGCAAACGCCACGTAGCTGCGACCAGTCAATAGACGGCTTATCAATGTGTTTATTGAGGATCTGACGAAATTGGTCACGCGGCAACTCAAAGGCGCCCAACGACAGTAAGTGGGGGTTAGGCAGCTGGCAATCAACCATAGGACAACCTGCGTTTGCCATTGTTTTCATCAGGCCCGTGAAAGCCAGTTTTGATGCGTCGGTAACATGATGGAACATGGACTCTCCAAAAAAAAGATTACCAATGGATAGCCCGTACAGCCCACCGCAAAGTGTTCCGTTAATGTAGCACTCGAAAGAATGAGCGAAACCCGAATCATGCAGGTTGAGATAGGCGGCCTTCATTTCGTCGGTAATCCAGGTACCCTCATCGCCTGAACGCAGCTGGCAGTAATCGATTACCTGTGAAAAAGCGTCGTCGATTCTGAGCTCGAAGTCGGCCTTTCTTATTCGCTTGGCCAGACTTCGGCTGGGGGAAAAAGATGTGGGGTCAATCACGCACCTGGAGTCAGGTGACCACCACAATATAGGCTGGTCGTCATCAAACCAGGGAAAGATGCCCTGGCGATAGGCTGCTATCAGGCGGGCCTCAGAAAGATCCCCACCAACAGCTAGCAATCCATTGGGGTCGGTAAGCGCGTCGTCGATATCGGGAAATAGGGCGGGATCCTCGGACAACCACACAAGGGCGCTCATAATTGATGCTGTCTAGGCCTCAAGTTCATCCAGGTATTTTTCAGCATCCAATGCTGCCATGCACCCAAACCCGGATGAGGTGACTGCCTGCCTGTAAACCTGGTCCGCTACGTCGCCTGCCGCGAATACGCCGGGAATGCTGGTTGCGGTTGCATTACCGGAAAGACCGGTATGAATGTTAATGTAGGCATTGTTCATGTCTAACTGGCCAGCAAAAATCTCGGTATTAGGTGTGTGACCAATGGCGATAAATACACCCTGAAGATCGAGCTCGACAGCCTCGTTCGTGTTAACACTCTTGATCCGCATCCCAGTGACACCCATATCGTCGCCTAGCACTTCGTCCAATGTGTGATCCCACTGGATATTGATATTGTCTTTTTCGATGACGCGCTGGCGTAGAATCTTTTCTCCGCGGAAGGTATTTCGTCGATGCACCATGACCACTTCAGAAGCGATATTTGATAGATACAGCGCTTCCTCAAGAGCGGTATTCCCGCCACCGATGACTGCGACTTTCTGCTTCTTGTAAAAGAAACCATCACATGTCGCACAGGCACTGACACCCTTACCTTTGAATGCCTCCTCCGAAGGCAGTCCGAGATAACGAGCAGAAGCACCGGTCGCGATAATCAATGAATCACAGGTATAGATTGCCTGGTCGCCATGCAGCCGAAACGGTTTCTCAGCCAATTCTGCTGTATGGATGTGGTCGTAAACAATGGTGGTGTCGAATCTCTCTGCATGCGCCTGCATGCGAACCATCAAGTCAGGTCCCTGCAGGCCATGGGCGTCTCCAGGCCAGTTATCGACGTCAGTGGTCGTGGTGAGCTGGCCGCCAGTCTCGATTCCTGTGATAACAACCGGATTCAGGTTGGCTCTCGCGGCATAGATAGCAGCTGAATAACCAGCTGGGCCTGAGCCGAGAATGAGTAATTTGTGATGTACTTCTTTCATGCTATCAGTCGCTTATGGTTCTTGTTTTTTGGTTCATGTGTTTTAGGTCATGCTGATTGGGACGAGCTCTGCTAGTGTTTTTTTCGCAACGCGATGAAATCTGCACCCTGGCGGTGTCCCTCGATAATGGACCAAAGGGTGCGGCCCTGATCATCTGTTGCGTCCAGGTCATGATTAGCGTCAACAAAAAAAGCCAGAAAACGCTCAAAGTCGGCCGGTCGCATTCCACGATAGGCTCTCATTAACACGTGAAAATCGACGTTACCGCCATAGACTTCCATTTCAAGGAAAGACTTCACGCGATCATTATCCCACACTTCATCGGTTACTTGCGGCTGGCCAGGTCCTGCCATGGGTCCTCCCTTAGGAAACAGTTATTAAAAAGCCGGCATTCTACATCAGAACGAAATAACGAGATAGGCTCGTTAACGCATGGCCCTCATTTCGGCGGAGATAAAAACGTTTATACGAGTGCCGTTTAGTTATAATATCTAACACTCTGATTTTAAAGATATTCCACGGAACAAACACAGGTTTCCTGAATTGGCACAATCCAAGACAACAAGCAGGAATAAGCCGGATTTTTCGAAACTGCTTGGACCCCGGTTGAAAGAGGGTGCATTCATTGCGTTAATCGCTACCGCACTTTTCCTCACGCTGGCATTAATCAGCTTCGATCGAAATGACCCAGGCTGGACCTATACGGGCTCAGACGAAACGGTGAATAACATCGTCGGTTTGAGCGGTGCCTGGATCGCGGACGTCTTCCTGTTTTTCTTCGGCTTCCTGTCTTACCTGTTCCCCATGATGCTCGCTTCCCAGGCCTGGACGATCTTTCGTGAGCGGGAAACAGAGACTGAATTTAACTGGCCTATATTCATTTTTCGCGGAGTAGGCCTGTTTTTAACGGTCGGCGCAGGGACTGCTATCGCAGCAATGCATTTTTACGTCTCAGGCCTTGATTACCAGTACGGTAGTGGCGGTATTATCGGTTCGGAGATTGCAGGCCTTCTGATCCCGGTGTTCTCCTATGTGGGCGCTACATTATTCCTGGTGGCGATGTTCCTTTTTGGTCTTACCGCGTTCCTGGATATTTCCTGGCTCCGTGTAATGGATGTAATTGGCCGCCTTTTCATTGAGATAGCTGCGAGAACCGGCGACACAAGCCATCGCGTATTGGCTATGGTCCAGCAAAAACGCGAAATCCAGCGTAGTGCCGAGCATCGACGCGAGGCACTCGAGAAACATGTTGAGAAGAAGCGGCAACGAGTTGCACCGGTTATCGAAGCTCCATCGGCCCAGAAGAAAGAAGACAGCAGACGGGTTGCCAGGGAAAGACAGGGAAATCTGTTTCGTATCAGCGCAGTAGGTGGACTACCAGCGCTGCATCTTTTGGATGAGCAGCAGAAGGACGAAGAACGAGGCTATTCAACCAATGACCTGGAGGCGATGTCACGACTACTTGAGCTCAAACTCAAAGACTATGGGGTAGAGGCCGAAGTTGTCGCCGTTTTCCCAGGTCCGGTTATAACAAGATTCGAGATCCAGCCTGCTGCAGGGGTTAAGGTGTCGCGCATTTCAGGGTTGGCCAAGGACTTGGCCCGCTCGCTCGCTGTTATTAGCGTGAGGGTAGTCGAGGTAATACCCGGTAAGGCTGTCGTTGGTGTAGAAATCCCCAATGTGGACCGAGATATTGTCCTGATGAGCGAGGTCCTAAAGTCAAACGCCTACGATGCCGCCCAGTCTCCACTGTCCCTGGCGCTAGGGCATGATATTGCAGGTCAACCCGTAGTCGAGGATCTTGGTAAAATGCCACATCTTCTGGTCGCTGGTACGACCGGCTCCGGTAAGTCCGTCGGTATCAACGCCATGATTCTATCGATCCTGTTTAAGGCGTCGCCGGAAGATGTCCGGATGATCATGATTGATCCCAAGATGCTTGAACTGGCTGTTTATGAAGGTATACCGCACCTTTTGACGCCAGTAGTCACGGATATGAAGGACGCCGCCAATGCCCTCCGTTGGTGTGTGGCAGAAATGGAACGTCGCTACCGCCTGATGGCGGCCATGGGTG
>DTZW01000224.1:12145-22160 GCA_012961165.1 Gammaproteobacteria bacterium
CGTCAGGAATGTCGGTGGCTTCAACAAGAAAGTTCGTGATGCTAAAAGGAAAGAAGAACCGATCCGGGATCCGTTGTGGGTCCCTGATCCACTCCTGGATGAAGCCGACCAGCAAGCGCCTGAACTGGAAACCCTGCCTTTCATTGTGGTCGTAGTAGATGAATTTGCTGACATGATGATGATTGTTGGCAAGAAGGTTGAACAGTTGATCGCGCGGATCGCGCAGAAGGCCCGAGCCGCAGGGATTCACCTGATCCTGGCGACACAAAGACCTTCAGTCGACGTTATTACGGGTCTGATCAAGGCCAATGTACCGACCCGTATCGCCTTTCAGGTGTCGTCAAAAATTGATTCCAGGACTATCCTCGACCAGGGTGGCGCAGAACAGTTACTTGGACACGGGGACATGCTTTATCTGCCCGCGGGGTCAGCGCTACCGATCAGGGTTCACGGTGCTTTTGTGGGTGATGATGAAGTGCACCGGGTGGTTGAAAGCTGGAAGCAACTCGGGGAACCGAATTATCTTGAATCAATTGTCAGTGGTGTTTCGGAGAATGAAATGCTGCCTGGGATTGCCGGGGCCGGTGGGGCATCTGACGCCGAAGATTCTGATCCACTTTATGATGAGGCCGTGAGCTTTGTAACAGAATCGAGGCGTGCTTCAATTTCCGCGGTGCAGCGAAAACTGAGGATTGGCTATAACCGGGCCGCGCGCATGATCGAAACAATGGAGACGGCAGGTGTGGTAAGTGAAATGGGCAGCAATGGTTCAAGGGAAGTTCTGGCTAATGCACCGCCTAAGTAAATCTGTCGTCATGTGCCTGATCACCTGCACCGCAGCATTTTCGGATGAAGTGTTTTGCGGCGAGCAGCCTGGTGCAGAGGCGCGCCTGGTTCGCATTCTTGACGGTCTGCAAACACTGCATGCTGAATTTGCACATCAGGCGGCACCTTCAGAGATCCAGACGGGTGAGATCTGGTTAAGGAAACCGGGTTTATTCAGGGTAGAGACAGGTGCGCCAATGAGCCAGACAATCGTGTCTGATGGTGTATCTATGTGGACCCATGACAGGGACCTGGAACAGGTCATCATTAGCCCGCTAAACACTCGGGTGGATGAAATGCCGATATTACTGTTTTCAGGAGAACCAGAGGCGATTGCCCAGAACTACACCATCGAGTTTTTTGAGAGTGAACAAATACAGCACTTCCTGCTGACACCGATCGACAGCACTAACCTCATCACGAAACTGGTACTTTCCTTCCAAGACAACCAGCCGATTAGTATCTCGGTAGAGAATGCCATGCAGGAACGAACTACGATAAAACTTAGCAATGTGGGTGAACTGGTTGATCTAACCGAACAGATGTTTACGTTGCAGGTGCCTGAATTTGCTGACGTCATTGATGATCGTCCAGGCTAATGTCGCTGTTTCAATCAGAACAAGGATATCAGCCGCTTGCTTCACGGATGCGTCCAAAACGCCTTTCACAGTACATTGGCCAGGCGCATCTATTGTCACCCGGCAAGCCGCTGAGGGAAGCGATCGATAGTTCTCAGTTGCATTCCATGATCCTCTGGGGACCGCCCGGTGTAGGCAAGACCACCATTGCCAAACTCATTTCTGAGGTTTGCGATGTACACTTTCAGTCGCTGTCTGCGGTGTTGTCTGGCGTTAAGGATATAAGGGAAGCTATAGCGATTGCGAAGCAGGCCAAGGTGGGTTACGGCAGGAAAACACTGTTGTTTATAGATGAAGTTCATCGATTCAACAAATCGCAGCAGGATGCATTCCTGCCACATGTTGAGGACGGAACCGTTATTTTTGTAGGGGCGACGACCGAAAACCCCTCGTTTGAGTTAAATAACGCTCTATTGTCCAGAGCGAGAATCTACAAGCTTGAGTCACTGGATGTTGGTCAGCTCGTTGAGGTGCTCAAGCAAGCGATTGGGCAGGATGAGGAACTGGCTGATAAATCAGTCTCCGCCGCGGATGAAGTGCTGACTGTTATCGCCAGGGCTGCAGATGGTGATGCCAGGCGTGCACTTAATATCCTGGAGGTGGCGTCTGATATGGCAGGCGGTTCAGGCCTCACTGAGGAGCTCCTGGGAGAAGTCTTCGGTGACGAGTTAAGGAGATTCGACAAGGGCGGCGATATTTTCTACGAACAGATTTCCGCTTTGCATAAAGCGGTGAGGGGGTCGGACCCTGATGGTTCGCTTTACTGGTTCGTCCGTATGATCGATGGTGGCTGTGATCCGGTCTATATCGCTCGGCGAGTCGTCAGGATGGCGACTGAGGATATTGGGAATGCGGATCCCAGGGCGCTGGAAATCGCGCTCAACGCCTGGTCGGTTCAGGAGCGATTGGGTAGTCCGGAAGGCGAATTGGCCATTGCTCAGGCGGTGGCCTACCTTGCGGTCGCAGCGAAGAGTAATGCGGTTTACTCTGCGGTAGGTGCGATCAAGCAAGCGGTAGCAGAGACAGGTTCGCTTGAAGTCCCGATGCATATTCGAAATGCACCCACCGCTATGATGGAAGAGATGGGTTACGGTGACGATTACCAGTACGCCCACAATCACGAAGATGCTTTTGTGCCGGGCGAATCCTATGTGCCGCCCGAACTGCATGGTGTACAGTTCTATCATCCGGTTGCACGGGGCACGGAGACCAAAATTTCAGAGAAGCTGGACTATCTTCGCAAGCAGAATGAAAGCAGCGAGTTTCAGCGATATAAGAAGGATAACTAGTGGTGGGTTCAGTGACGGGAACACTTACGGCGATTGCCCTGGGCGGAGCTCTTGGTTCGGTTGCGCGCCATGGAATGACGGTCTATTTTGATCACCTGCTTGGCCGTGATTTCCCCTATGGGATTTTCATCGCGAATATTCTGGGCTCCGCCGCAATGGGTGTGCTGTTTGTGCTGATTCTTGAGCGGGGTCTGTTATCAGACGTCTGGCGGTCGCTTCTGATGGTGGGCTTCCTCGGAGCATTTACCACTTTCTCGACTTTTTCCCTGCAAACCATTGGCCTGCTGCAGGAAGGAAGACTGTTTACCGCTACGATCTATACCATCGGAAGTGTGCTGCTTAGCATTACTGCTGCCTACCTGGCGATGCTCTCCACTCGAACGCTTTCCGGTTAACGGTCCTTGCGATCATCTGGTAAGATGGCGCCCCTTCAAAACACCCAGATCAAGACACCATGCTGGACCCAAAACTTATTCGACATGAACTGGAGGCAACTGCCGCGCGGCTGCTCACCAAAGGCTTTGAGCTGGACGTTATGCAGGTTCAATCCCTTGAAAGCCAGCGCAAAGGCCTGCAGGTTGAGACTGAAGAGCTTCAGGCAACCCGTAACAGTCAGTCAAAGGCGATAGGCCAGGCCAAGTCAAAGGGAGAAGATATCCAGCCGTTACTGGATGCGGTGGCGAACCTTGGTGACCAGCTGGATAGCAAGAAGCAAGAGCTGGAGGCGGTTCAATCGCGCCTGAATGAACTACTTATGGCCATTCCCAATGTGCCGGATGATTCGGTTCCTGCGGGCAAGAGCGAAGATGACAATATTGAGGTCAGGACGTGGGGAGATCCAACTGAATTCACATTTGCTGCCAGGGATCATGTGGACATCACTTCCGCCTCAGGAAAAATGGGATTCGAGGAAGCAACCAAAATTACCGGCTCACGCTTTGTGACACTGCGTGGGCAACTGGCACAGCTTCATCGTGCGTTGGTTCAGTTCATGCTGAATGTGCATACCATTGAACACGGGTATGAGGAAATCTACGTCCCTTATATCGTTAACAGGGAATCTCTTACCGGTACCGGGCAATTGCCTAAGTTTGAGGAAGACCTGTTCAAACTCGATGACGAACGCGACTTCTACCTGATTCCTACAGCAGAGGTGCCGGTCACGAATATGGTGCGCGACGAGATACTTGACGCTGCCGTGCTGCCTCAAAAATACGTGTGCCATAGCCCATGCTTTCGAAGTGAAGCAGGCAGTTATGGAAGGGACACACGAGGTATGATCCGCCAGCATCAGTTCGAAAAGGTTGAATTGGTGATGATGGTGAGACCGGAAGATTCGTGGGCAGCACTGGAGGAACTGGCTTCAAATGCAGAGACCATCTTGCAGAAACTTGGTCTGCCATACCGTGTGGTCAATCTCTGTGGCGGTGATCTTGGATTCGCTGCCGCCAAGACTTACGATCTGGAGGTGTGGCTGCCGGGTCAGGGCAAGTATCGTGAGATATCATCCTGTAGTAATTTCCTGGATTTCCAGGCGCGGCGGATGCAGGCCAGGTGGCGTAACCCGGAGACAGGTAAACCCGAACTCATGCACACGGTAAATGGTTCCGCTTTAGCCGTCGGGCGAACGCTGGTTGCACTGCTGGAAAACTACCAGCAGGAAGACGGGTCCGTTCGTATTCCACAGGCGCTACAGTCTTATATGGGCGGCGAGACAGTTATCTCACTAGAGAGCTAGAACTATGCGCTATCTGCCGTTGCATTTTGATCTTCAGGGTCGAGACGTGCTTGTGGTGGGTGGCGGCGAAATTGCTCGTAGAAAAATTGAACTCCTCCTGCGCAGTGGCGCACATATTACCGTTGTCGCGCCGGACATCTCTGACCCGGTTGCAACCATCCTGCAGGAAAACATCCACTCCCTGCACGCAGCTACCTATGATCCTGGGTTTCTGCCTGGCAAATGCCTGGTCGTTGCATCGACCGACGATGCGGCCGTGAATGAAGCCGTCTCCAGGGACGCGAAGCGCATGGGCATTCCTGTCAATGTCGTTGATTCACCAGAACTCTGCACCGTAACTTTTCCTGCCATCATCGACAGGGAACCTCTTGTTATCTCTGTAGGCAGCGCTGGTCTGGCGCCGGTACTCACCAGATTTGTTCGAGAACTGATTGAAAGAATATTGCCGGAAAGGATCAGCATGCTCGCTGAGTATCTGGGCTCAAGGCGGCGCGAACTGAAAAACAGCTTCACGGACATCGAGTCTCGCCGACGCCGCACTGAAGCCTTTATGGAGTCCCCGGGAGCCGAACTCGCGATGTCAGGTGAGGGAGAAAAAGCAGATGCTTACCTGTTTGCAGACGACATCTCCAGTGTTGCTGGCGAGGTTTACCTTGTTGGTGCCGGTCCTGGTGACCCTGATCTACTCACGCTTCGAGCGCTTCAGCTGATGCAGAAAGCTAATATTGTGTTGTATGACAACCTGGTTTCTCCTCGAGTGCTGGACCGTGTGCGTAGGGATGCCACACTGGAATTTGTTGGCAAGCGCTCTGGATATAAGTCGACAAGCCAGGAAGACATCAATGACCTACTGGTCAGGCTTGCACAGGAAGGAAACCGAGTGCTTCGATTAAAGGGTGGAGATCCTTTCATCTTTGGCCGGGGTGGTGAAGAAATTACGGCGCTCATTGAAAAAAATATTCCTTTCCAGGTTGTACCCGGCATTACCGCAGCCTCTGGTTGTGCAGCTTATGCGGGTATTCCACTGACACACCGCGAACTATCCCAAAGCGTTCGCTTTGTGACAGGGCATCCAAAGAATGGTCAGGTCGACCTTGCCTGGAAGGAACTTTCCCATGCGAACGAGACGGTTGTTTTTTATATGGGCCTTGGGGGGCTTGCGAGTATTTGCCAGCAACTCGTTGCCCATGGCAGGAATTCTAGAACTCCGGTCGCAATTATCTCGAAGGGAACGACACCAGAACAGCGGGTGTTGAAGGGGACGCTGGAAACTATTACCGGCCTTGCCGCTCGAACCCAGGTGCAGACGCCCACGCTGATAATAGTGGGAGAAGTTGTGGACTTCAATCGCAGTTAGGTGGTTTGGGCAGGCCAGCAATTTTAGCAATGTGCTTTGCTGGTTTACCGGTAAACAGTTTCATTAGATGGATGCTGTTACCCTTGCTTTCCCCAAAGGCTTCCCGGACTTTAGTGACAAGAACCCGGTTAGCGGGAAACAAGCGATAATTCTGGTAGTAATCGCGCACCAGGTGAATGACTTCCCAATGATCGTCTGTGAGAGTAATTCCATTCAGGTCGGCCAAGCGCTCGGCGATTGCTGGATTCCAGTCATCTGTGTTCCTGAGGAACCCTTCCTTGTCGGTTTCCGGGTTGCTGGTCACTGCTAAAACCAGGAGCAGACTTTGTCTGCCTTTGTGCACAGGCGCACAAAATCACTGTAATCGATCGATTCAGTTTGTGCCGCCAGGAGACCACCCAACCCCCTTGCGTCAACATCTAAACGGATCGCAAATACCAAAAAGGGCAGGGACTGCAGCCCCAGGTAGACACCATCTTCCAGTAAAACGACTTTGTCACCCTCTGCGATCAAGTTATTACATAAGCCAAGCGCCGATACCTTATTGATTGTGTGCACGATCATTAGAAGTTCAGCACCTTGTCGTGGTTACGAATAAACGCCCTCATACCTGCGGCGCTCAGGGACTCAACCTCCATCAAAAAATCATCTTTGTTAAGGCCACGCGCGACCAGGTCGGGTTTCGAACAGGCGATGCGAGTAACCCCATAGTCTTTCAATGCGCCAAAGCTCAAAGAGAAATTTTTTGTACCCAAATCATCAGTCGACTGACCAGAGACCAATTGCATCAGGCCATCGCCGACGAATAGAACACTGCATGTGGTGAAGGCGGAGCCCATCAGCAGAGCATCCAGACCTTCCTGGGCATTGATGCTACCGTGTGGTGGGCGGGAAAACACAAACAGAATCGACCTCATTTCACACTCCAAACGTGACGACGCGATCGGCGTTGATCGAAGCGTCGATGAGCTGTCCGAGTCCGGATATGGTGAATCCAGGTGCTAGGTTACTGCCTGATTTTTCATACCTGTCTGCTTCGGTTTCATCCAGGATTCCTCGGCGTAAACACGAAGCAATACAGGCAATCAGTTCAATATTGTTCCCGGTGCCGAATTCCTGCCACTGTTCGCTGACCGGGGCTTCATCCTGGGGTGGTGCAATTAGGCTGTTCGCGGTATGAACGCCATCGTGATAGAAGAACACCCTATTGATACGGTGACCGGAAGCCAGCACAGCCCTGGCGAATTTCAGGGCAGACAGGCACGCCTCACTGGAATAGGGGGCACCGTGTACCACGATGGCGAAATTCATTGGTCAGCAGACACAAAAAAGCCCCGGCATGAGACGCATGGCAGGGCTTGTTTAAGGTTAAATATTTTAATCGCTGCCAAATCCTACAAGATGTAAAAGGGCAGTGAAAAGGTTGAATATACTCAGGTAGAGCGAAACAGTCGCCATGACGTAATTGGTTTCGCCACCGTTGATGATACGGCTGGTATCAAACAGAATGAAACCTGACATGAGAATGACAATCGCCGCTGAAATGGCAAGGTGCAGTCCTGATATTTCCCAACCCATCATGCTGCCCACGAACAACAGAACGATGCTGCCAATCACGACCCACATCCCGGTCATCAGGAAGCCTGACATATATGAGAAATCCTTCTTCGTTGTCAGGACGTAGCCTGAGAGGGAAAAGAAAATCATTCCGGTTAGTGCGAGTGCTGTGACGACTACCTGGGTTCCGCCAGCGGTCTGCATATGAAAGTTCAGGATTGGCCCGAGCGAGAACCCGAGAACACCGGTGAAAGCAAAAACAAGTGCGATACCCCATACGCTGTTGCGCATCTTATTGATCGCAAACAGCAGTCCGAATGCAACAATGAGGGGAATCCATCCCATGTAGGGCGCATTAATCGCCATAGCGACACCGGCCATCATCGCGCTGAAAACCAGCGTCATGGATAGCAGCATATAGGTACTGCGCAGCACCTTGTTTGTAGAACTGGCCGCAGTTTGTTGCCCGGTTACAAATTGTGCATCTGCCATTGAAAACTCCTTGTTAAATACTCGAATGAGTAAATTTTACGTTACTCCTGACCAAAAGCAAGGCGAACAGGCTTGTATAGCGCATTCCATACCCCTGCAAGATAAGCGGTTATCCGGTGGATACCTACCGTTTTGAACGAAAATGATTAAAAAGCTTTAGGCTGACCGAGAATAGTGATCCGGCTAGCGTTTAGGCTGACCGACGGTGGTCATTCGGCTAGCTGATCCAATCGTGCCCATTCTAATGGGATGTTGTCCTCGACGAGTCGCGTAATACTAATGCAGTGCACGCCATGCTCTTTACCGACGGCTTGTGCGAACTCGGAGGTGTCGTTAGTTCTAGCAAAAATCAGTGCGTTATTGTGTTTCTGCTTTATCCAGAGCGCGGTGCGCAGATTATTGGCTGAATCGCTTGTACCCATAATCACCACGGGCTCGCCGCGACTTAAATTGATGTCGCCGGTTAGTTTTCGCCAAACGTCAGGATGGGTTGTATCGCCTTGATATATCTTGCGTTTGTAAAAGATGCCGTGTTTTTGTTGTTCATCAACGATTTGCACGCGGCGATCCGCCTCTATGTCGACAATCGCCACTAAATCTATTTCATCTCCGGCGTTCATCTGCAGTTCTTCCAGGATGGTTTGGCCGAATAGACCGAAACCAGCGATGACCACGGTATCTTGATAGTTGGTTTTTTTGAAGTGATCAATCAGTACAGAATTCACCAGACCTTTGGCTGCCAGATTGTAGGAATTAAATAGGGTCACTTGATTAGCAATTTGCGTACTCTGCATTGCTCGTAAAAACCTCAGGCTACCGCCATGTAACACGATTTGTGACGTCAACTTCGGGTAAAGTCGCAGGATCTTGCTTGCTGCCTCGAATGAGACAAAATCATCGTCACCGAGAAGCATGACTCTTCGTGCCAGATGCAAGCGTAGTTTCTGGAGCATGAAATCATGCGTCACGTCACCGTTGATCACAGTCACGTCGAAGGTCGCTGCCAGTTCATGTTCTCGAACGAGATCTATTGCGTGATCAATCACAATCACTGGAATGTGATTGGGCTGCTGACGCAACACTCTCAGGTAGCTGGTGGTTAAATCCCCTGAGCCGACAACCACTATATGATTTTTTATTCGTCGCAGTTGCCAGCGCTCCTTGGAGATGACAATAAGTAGTGCTTCCATCACAGCCGACGCCGCTAGCAGGGGGGATCCGAAATACGCAACCCATAGCAACACCCGACCCAGTAGTGGGCCACCCGTTGGCAACCCGATATCAAGACCACCGACCACGAAGAGACCAAGACTGTAGTACGCCTTGGCGAGCAGTGACCCATCTACAATATCGGGTCGTTCTGTCAGGCCTACGCCGCTGGATAACCCCAACATAGCGCATGTAAACAACGTTAGTGCCAACGGCCAACGCCAGCTAATTTTTTTGAGTATTGTGGGGATCTGAAACATTGGTGATATTAGGACGTGCTTGGGAAACGCAAATTCTACGCATCTGTTCGACGATCAGGAACCTTTCATTTACCTTTGTGACATACAGCCCCAGATGCTTGCTAAACAAACCCTCAAATAAAATTTAACTGAACAACCGACCATTGACTTCGACAGTATCTAATTACCCGTTACAGCAATCTCGTAACCATCGAGATCGACCAGGGCAAACTGCCGGGTGCCATAATCTTCCTTTCTTATTACACCAGGTCGTAAACCATCTTGTTCGAGCGCTGCCCAGAGACTATCCAGATCATCAACATCGAAATAGAGAACTACATCACGATGGCCCTGACGATTCATCCTTCTCGCTGGAGAATTTTCCCCATGTTCATTCAACATCAGCTCAATGCTGCCTATGGCAAGCTTAGCCCAAGCAATTCGACCCTCATAGCGCCATGAATCAACTAAGCTAAAACCCAGGGTCAGGGCATAAAAATCAATACTTGTCGCCACATCTTCTACATTGAGCAATACGGTTAACCGCTGGGTGACCATGCTGGCTCCGGTAAACAAACGATGGCTTAATGAGTATAGGTCAAATTAGAGTCGCCTTTCTGAGAACAGCCAAGCGCAAGTCTGCCGAGAAACTAGCTTTGAATATCATTTCG
>DTZW01000225.1 GCA_012961165.1 Gammaproteobacteria bacterium
GATATTAAGTCGAACTTGGGCTCTGCGGCAGCACGTTCTTGCCATAACTGATAAAAGGTTAGGGCGCATTCTTGAAGCCCTGCTTGCCGTTCTTCCATGTCGATCTCTATGCCCGTAACTTGTGGCACATTGGTGGTGATATCAGACCAATAGACCAACTTACGTCTGTCTTCATAAGGAAAGTCAAACAACGTGGCGAGCATCCTGGCCGTTAGCTCGACAGAGACTTTATCCACCCAATTGAAGGTTTCTCCCACGGGTAAGTTGTCAAGGATGTCGATCACTCTTTCCCTGATCAGTGGTTCCATTGTGGCCAGGTTAGTAGGGGCGACGGAAGGCGTTACCGTCTTGCGCTGTTCGTCATGTCGCGGTGGGTCCATGGCAATAAAATTCTCGACCCCCTCGTCCTCTTCCCTTGGATCCACAATGGCGACGCCACCCGCCTCCGACGAAAAAATTTCGTGGTTTGTATCCACTGCTTTAATGTCCGCATGTTTGGTGACAGACCAATAGGCACCATTAACACTGTCACGGCAATAATGAACGGGATCTTCCTTGCGTAGCCTGGCAAACCAGTCGTGCCAGTCATCGTCACGAAACCTTCCCGGGAGACTGACATCGATATCTTCAAGCGCTTGAGTCGCTACATCCGGCATCTGTAGGGGCGTGTTCATTGGCATTTCCTATTAGTAAACACCTGTAACCTATCTTTGGGAAGGAAAGTAGTCAAGTGTATACTTTATCTATATTCCCCATTACCGTAGACCCCTTAACAAGGCAGCGTTAAACAATAGTTAAACAATGAGCCAAACAATGGGCCAAACAATGGGCGAACCCAGGCAGAACCTCGATCCCAGGATAGCCAGAACAAGAACGGCGGTGGAACTGGCCGTGATTAAACTGCTGTCTGAGGAGCGCCCTTTTACTACGCTGACCATTTCAGAAGTCGCGAAGGCCGCTGGAATTACGCGTAAAACACTTTATGCGCGATTCGGATCTTTGGAACAAGTGGTCAAGGGAATGGCGTCTGGCATGTTTGAGGAAATTGCCGATAACATAACCAACGACATGTTGAAGGTGCCACTCAGTGATAGTGTCCTAACGTCTGTTGCCTTTCGTGCTCATGAGCAGCACAAATCAACTCTCATGCCATTACTTAAGTACTGCCCGAGTTTTTTATTCCTTGATCCTTGCAGAGAGGTCACCGGGGAGCTCATTGACCGAATCATCAGCGTGAATCATTTTCATCCCTTACCCGCCTTCGAGCGTGAGTACCTGACGGCAATTCATTGCAGTACCTTGCATGCGACATTGACGGTATGGGTTGAACGAGGGTTTATCGACTCCCCAGACCAGTTGTCAGAGCTGATAGTGAAATTATTTGGGCCAGGCGTTGATTCATTTCTGAAAAGTTTGGTATAGGCTTTGATAGATAGCTATTTTTAACCGCAGTTTTCCTGACGGAGCGGCAAATAGCAGCCGGCGCTCAGCAGTCACGGCCTTGAGCGCTTATATAACTGTAACAAGCACCTACTGGATAACGGCTTTTCTGGCGGGGATATTGGCTAGCCTAAAATTCATGTGGGACGTACGCCATGCCAAGACTGAATGACCGCTAATGCCCGTTGACAGCCGTGGCGTTACCCTTTGCACTGACCAGGCTTATTAGTAGTTAATCTGTATTAAGTGTAGTCCTCGTGCCTTAGCCTTCGCACTGAGCTTATTCTCATTGTGCTGGCGTAGTGCTGCATCAATCTCTGCAATATCTATATTGCCTCTCGCCAATTCGAACAATGCACCGACAATATATCGAATCATCTGCCTGAGAAAGCCACTGCCTTCTATCTCGAAGTAGTGGGTGTTGTTGGTGATGTCTGAAAAGTTAGTCTGCCCGAGTTCAAGTCGCAAGATTCTGCGTACAGTAGATTTAACCTGTTTGTTATTCACTGCAAAACTATAGAAGTCATATTCACCGATAAAGTGTTCGCACGCCTGGCGCATCGTCTCAAGCTTTAATGTTTTGTCGCTCCGGGGGCCGTTGCTTAAGTTAACGTGAGCAACTATATCGTTAAGCAATGGCGTACTAACATCATCCAAACAAAAATAGTAGCGATAGACCTTGCTGACACTGTCCCGGTTAGCGCTGAATTCTGGTAAACAGTGAGCGCATTCCTCAATTCGGATGTCATCTGGCAGCAGAGAATTCATGCCTAGCTGAAGTTTTCCAGCCGGGATGTCCACACTTATGGAAAGCTTTGCCACCTGACCCCTGGCGTGAACGCCTGCGTCTGTGCGGCTGGCGGCAGCAACTTTACAATCAGCGAACTTGCAGATCCTTCGCAGGACTTGTGTTATTAAAAACTGGACGGTAGGTTTTTTGCCACTATCACCCAGGTCTTGCCAGCCAAAATAATTGCTGCCCTTGTAGGAGATTACTACTTTGTAGTGGTATGGCAGCGGTTGCATATCTAGCTGCGCCCCGAAGACTCGATTGGGATAGCAGTCTATCGGAAATCGCTGACCAAGGTTTTTGAGTTATAGACTCAAGCTTGGTCAAACCAGGGGATTGCATTGCTCACACGCAGCTAACAGAAATACACAGCGACCCTTCGGGTGGCAGCTGGTCACGCATTTCTAAACTTCACTCGTCCTGACATGTTTCGTGAAGAACAAGCAGCGCTGGCATGGGAGATGTGTGTGACATGGCTGGATAGTCAGATGCGAAGCGGTGTCTCTCTGAGTTCTTCGCGGACCTGATTTCGTCTACGAGTAACCAATCTATGGATCTTCTTTTTCGCGAAGAACAGATACGATGTTCGAACTTGCGAGCAGGCTCACAATGACAATAGCGGCTGCGAAGACGAACCATTGAATCGCATAGGAGATATTGGCGTTGCTGTTTGCGGTGACAGCTGTCCAGTGTCTAATCAAGACGCCAGGCTGATCCTCGTTCAAGCGAACAGGGTAGGGGAATAGATCTTCGCCGAGAATTTCGGATATGACATTCACGTCCAGGCGACGGATCTGCACTGGCCAGGAGCTGGCATCAGGTCGTTCATCTGATCCGGGTGAACTGGATCGCAGATGAATTTGGGCCGTGAGTTGGCGAGCTCCAACAACGAGACCAAAATTTAGTTGTGCCCCTGAGGCAACCGTTATCCAGCCACGATCTACCAGGACGATTCGATTGCTGTTTTGCAATCGAAATGGGGTGATGACGCCAAATCCTAACTGCCCGTTATAAGATTGTGGCACCAAAAGAAAACTCTTTTCGTTGATGTATTCTCCCGCCAGTGTGACGTGCAGATTAGGGATGGTTCCGTCCCTGGTGAGGATAATATCTTCTATATTGATGGCTTCTTTTCGTTGTTCTTGTTGCATTGCTGTCTGAAGCGCCATCTTTTCAGATGCCCGGTCGAGTTGCCAGAAGCCAAGTCGGATGAAACCCGTAGCAATCAGTACGATACCGGCGACGACGAACCAGTTAATTCGTATCAGAACGGGTCCAAGTTTCACTTCTGCTGTTGATTGCATTTACTTTATGATCAGTTAGATTCGGTAACGTTAACACGATCAGCTCCGGTCAACTTCGACCAATGGACGAAAAGAGCCCCAGTGACTATGTTGATTTGGCAAGTTGAGCCCACGTTGTCTGT
>DTZW01000226.1 GCA_012961165.1 Gammaproteobacteria bacterium
CGATGGGGGGAAAAGGGCATAGCGCAAACAGTTACGGGTAAAGGTTTATTGCGAACCCGGGCATGCAAAGCCGTGCCAGGTGTGGAATATTCTTTGGCGACATAACCCATCGCCACGGGAGCATTAACGCTGGGCCCAAAACCACCGCTGCTGACCTCGCCGATCTGAACACCGTTTGCATCGAGTAACTCGGCATGAGCGCGAACCGGCGCTTTGCCGTCGGGGCGGATGCCAACCCTGCGTCGCAAAGCTCCGTTGTTGATTTCGGCCAGGATTTGATCCGCCCCCGGAAAACCGCCGCAACGACTGCCTTGGGTGCGCCTGCAATGAGGAATCGCCCACTGCAGGCCTGCTTCGACGGGCGAGGTATCAGGGCCGATGTCATTGCCGTGCAGGCATAACCCGGCCTCAAGACGCAAGGAATCCCGTGCGCCTAGTCCCACCGGCTCGACCTCAGGTAGTTCCAGGATTTTCCAGGCCAGATCAAGCGCATCGGATGCGGCGACTGATATTTCCACCCCGTCTTCCCCGGTATAGCCACTACGAGTGACCGTGCAGGGTATGCCTGAAATGATGACTCGTTTAGCCCCCATAAAAGGCATCTCTTCGATACCGGGCGACATTCGTTGTAGAGCATTACAGGCCTGCGGTCCTTGGAGGGCCAAAAGGGCGCGATCGGTCATGGATTCGAACTCAACCGTGTCGCCACAAAGGGTTTGCAACAGCGCAAAATCAGCTTCCTTGTTGGAGGCGTTCACGACCAGAGTGTAACGATCATCCAGGCGATAAATCATCAGATCATCCACAATGCCACCAGCATCGTTGGTGAAAAAACTGTAGCGCTGAGATCCATTTGGGAGTTCCAACAGGTTGGCCGGCAGCACCGTTTCAAGTAATCGAGCAGAATCATCGCCAAAGACAGTTGCCTGACCCATATGCGATACATCGAACAGGCCGGCGCTGGCGCGAACCTGTCGGTGTTCAAAAAGGATTCCAGAGGGGTACTGCACCGGCATGTCGTAGCCGGCGAACGGTACCATCTTGGCACCAAGCGCCGTGTGAAGTTCGTACAGTGGAGTGCGCTTCACGAAGGCCGGGTGACTTGGTGTAGTTGTGTGGGTGTTCTCATCTGGCGGCTAATAGTATATCGTCCAAAACGATTTGGACCGGTTTTCATATTATAAAAATGAAAGTGAAGGAAATTTATGAACGCTAACCCAGTTCTGGTTGAGGTGACCCGAGGGGAAATGGTCGAAAGCCGTCATCGTGGGGCGGTTGCCCTGGCGCACAGCAATGGCCAGACCATCTCAGGAATCGGTGATGTCACTCGACTGATCTACCCCCGCTCGGCCCTCAAACCCCTGCAGGCATTACACCTGATTGAAAGTGGGGCTGCAGCGGCATACCAGTTAGGAGAGCGTGAGATTGCACTGGCCTGCGCATCGCACAACGGCGAGGAGCCACACGTGGCGGCAGTCGTCCAGTGGCTAAAAAGGCTGGGCCTGGATGAATCTGCGCTGGAATGCGGAGCCCATCCACCGCGGCGAAGTTTTGATCGCGAGGCTTTATTGAGTCAAGGCAAAAAACCCGGCCCGGCGCATAACAACTGCTCGGGCAAGCATTGCGGGTTCCTTACAGCAGCATTACATGGGGAACATCCACCACAAGCTTATATTGCCCGTGAACACCCCGTTCAACAGGCGGTAATGACACTGATAGGCGAGTTGGCTGGCATTTCGCTTCAGGAGGCGCCCCATGGAATTGACGGCTGTGGAATCCCGGTTGCTGGTATTCCATTAGATCATCTCGCCATGGCATTCGCCCGCTTTGCTACCGGCGACGGTTTAAGCGGGGGTCGGGCCAGTGCCGCGCGGCAGGTCTACGATGCAATGGTTAATGAACCTTTCATGGTTGCAGGAACCAAGCGCTGGTGCACGAATGCTATCGAAGCAGGTCGCGGGGCTTTCATTGTAAAAACCGGCGCCGAGGGCGTCTACTGTGCTGCGATACCTGAAGCGGGTATAGGTGTTGCACTGAAAATCGATGATGGGGCCCATCGCGCTTCTGAGTCCGCTATGGGAGCCGTGTTATCAAAGATTCCTGGTTTGAGGGCTCTTTTTGCAGATTCTCCGGCTGAACTGATCAGGGTGCCGGTTAAGAATGTGGCCGGAAAAACAGTAGGCGAAATCGCGCCGGGTTCGGCTTTGCAGGAATTGACCATTACTAATTTGGGTTGACATCGTAGATGTAACGCCCGGAACTGAATTTGGGAGTTGAAGTGCGTTTTTGGTAAGGCTGATCACAGCGGCGCCTTGGGAAACATCGGTTTGCCAGAAAGTTCAGAATTCGAATCGAGGGTAAGTATCAGTGCCGATTCGCTGGCCTGGTTTGAGGCCAAGGCCTTGCATCAGGCCAGAGTGATCCGGATCCATCCCTTCGGGGCGAAAACATACTCGGACATCGTCACCCAGCCACTGGGTATTGAACACTTTCAGTTCTCGATCGCCTGCCAGGTTGCCCGACCCGCCATGAATGATACGGGCATTGAAAACCGCACAGTCTCCCGGCTCCATATCCCAACTGACGATATCGTAGTGATCCCGATTGCCTTCGATGTCGGGAAAAGGCTCGTAGGTTTCGCCAATCGCGTCCTTGCGGCCATCGCCAAAGTCCACTTGCTGAAACTGCTGAGGCCAGCGGTGTGAGCCGCGCACAAACTCCAAGGCGCTCTTTTTCTCGACCGCAACCAACGGCATCCAGATAGAGCATGTATCAAAGCCCTTGACCGACCAGTACGGCTCGTCTTGATGAAAAGGCGTTCGGAACTGCATGCCGGGGGTGCGAACAAAGACGGCATCAAAGAAGAAATTAACCTGATTGGTGTCTAGTACATCAGCGGCTGTTTTTGCAATGGGGGAATTTTCTATAAATTGACGGTATTCCGGGATCACTTGCCATGCCTGGCTGTCATAAAAGCAGGTTCTTCCTTGTGCGTCGCGATTCCAGATTCGGTGCCGTGGGGTGGGGGTAGTGATATTCCTTTCCAACCCCCGTGCGAGCAGATCGATCCAGGGCGCACTGACGGAGTTGCGTAGCAATATCACACCATCGGAATCGAACTTGGAAACCTGTTCAGGAGAAAGTGTGGACGATCGAGTCATGCCAAACTCTTTAAATGAAGATGTCGCGAGGTGGCAGGATAAAATGTCTTCAACACCAGAAGCGTTCAGTGGGCGGCGATTGTTGATCCGACTGCGACGCGATAAAGCTCGGTAATCGATTAACGGGTCACAGCTCGCCGGTGCTGTACGCCTGAATGCTGAGGGCGTGAATTTCTTTTTTCATCAAATCTTCAACTGCGGCGTAAACAAGGCGATGCCGCGACAGTGTATTGAGTCCTTCAAAAGTTCTGGAAACCACCGTTACCGCATAGTGTCCCCCGCCTCCCGCGGCGCCGGCATGGCCGACATGCAGGTGGCTTTGGTTTTCTATCTCTACGGATTCAGCCTGAAGACGACTTCGAAGTCGCTCCCTGATATGGTCGATGGTTTGCATGTCAGGTTTTGTCGTCTTCGCTGACAATGTGCCGGGAGATCAACAACATCTGAATAATACTGAAAGCCAGGGTTAGGCCGAGCAGGCCAAAGACTTTG
>DTZW01000227.1 GCA_012961165.1 Gammaproteobacteria bacterium
ATCGTCATTGTTTCCTTCACCATTTCACGAGTTTAACAGCGGTTGCTCAGTCATCGCGTCTTCACTGCTCGCAGCTACCGGATCTTTTTTGCCCAGTACCAGATAAAAAGTCGGTAGTACGAAAAGGGTGAACAACGTACCCACACTCATACCGGCTGCGATCATCAACCCAATAGCGAACCTGGAGTTAGCCCCGGCACCAAATGCCAGAACCAGCGGCAAAACACCAAGCACGGTTGCAACGGTCGTCATTAAAATAGGCCGTAATCTGAGCGCGGCTGCCTTGAGTACCGCCGTTTTTCGGTCATAGCCCTCCAAAACCAGGCGATTGGCAAAGTCTACAATCAGGATCCCATGTTTGCTGATCAGGCCAATCAGCGTCAGCAATCCCACCTGGGTATAGATATTAAGTGTGGCTAGCCCAAGGGCCAGCGGAACGATCGCGCCAAATACTGATAGCGGCACACTGATCAACACGATAAGCGGATCGCGAAAGCTGTTGAACTGCGCCGCAAGAACCAGGTAGATAAAAATCAACGATGTCGAAAATAGCAGCAGGAATCCCTGGGATTCCTGTATGAATCGCCTCGACGCACCCTGATGGCCGACACGAAATCCCGTGGGCGCCACTTCATAAAGCGCCTGCTCTAAAAATTCCAAGCTGTCTCCCAGCGTATTCGGCGGCAGCACAACCCCCTGGATCGTCGCACTATTTAGCTGTTGGAACTGTTTGAGTGAATTCGGCTCTACCTTCTGACCAAGCGTGACCACAGTACTCAGCGGTACCAGGGACTCTCCAGTGGTACGCACGTAGTATCGCTCCAACCATTCTTTGGTGAGGCGAAACCCTCGATCAGCCTGGGGTATTACCTTGTAGCTACGTCCTTCCATACTGAACCGGTTCGTTTCCGCTTCACCGAGCATGATCTGCAACGTCTGCCCAATATCTTCCATGGAGATACCCAACCGGGCCGACAGTTCGCGGTCAATGCGAACCGTGATTTCAGGTCTGGAGTAGCGCAAATCCTTGGTAACGAAGGCGAATATGCCTGACTGCCTCGCTTTCTGTAAAACTTCTTCTGAAACCCGGTCAAGCTCCTTGTAGTCAGCATTGGACGAAATCACAAACTGCAATGGCAGACCTGAGTCGGCACCCGGCAGGCCCCCTGCCGCAAAGGTAAAAATCTCTAAGCCACTAATTTTGTCGTACTTAGCCTGGATTTCCTGGCGAATTTCTTCCAGCGAGCGTTCCCGCTCCGACCATGGCACCAGCTCAAGGCCCCCGAATACCCTGTTGGGATTATTAACCTGCCAGGAATGGCTGACCTCAGGGACTGTTCTCCAGGCATCAACCATCTGGTCAAGAAAATAGGTCGTGTATTCAAGGCTGCTGTAGTCCGGAGGAGTCGCCATCGCAAATATACTGCCGCTATCCTCGTCCGGCGCCAGCTCTTTCTGGGCCAGCTGGTAAAATATTGGCAGGCTGCAGAATATCATCAGGGCGAACAACATTACTGCGCCGCGATTGTTCAGACACATTCCAAGTACCCGCTCATACTGGTGGTGCAGCAGGTCAAACTTCTGGTCAAGCCAGTTAGCGATTTTGCCCTGGTGATCGTGGTCAACTAACAGATAGGCACACATCATCGGACTAAGCACCAGAGCGATAAAGCCGGAGATCACGACAGCCCCGGCCAGGGTCAATGCAAATTCACTGAACAGCACACCCGTCAGCCCTCCAAGAAACCCAATGGGCAGATACACTGCCACCAGCGTCAGGGTCATCGCGATCACGGGCAGGGCAACTTCCCTCGCGCCGATTAGCGCTGCCTGCCGCGGCTGTTTACCTTCTTCGATATGCCGATGTACGTTTTCCACAACGACGATTGCGTCGTCCACCACCAGACCGATCGCAATCACCATCGCCAGCAATGTCAGCAGGTTAATCGAGAAACCCATTAACCAGACCAGAAACAAGACTGTTATCAACGACAGTGGAATGGCGACAATCGGGATAGCAACAACTCGCATTGAACCCAGGAACAATAAGATGACCAGCACAACAATGATGGACGCCTCGATTAACGTCTTTCCGACTTCCTCAAGCCCCTCGCTAATGGATATCGACAGATCGGAATCCATGAAGATGGTCATGTCAGCCGGAAGTTGTGCTTCGATTTCCTTTACCTTGCTTTTTACCCGAGCGGCCACTTCAAGCGGATTGGCACCCGGCGCTTCTGTGATCGCAATGAACACCGTTTCTTTGCCACTGGAATATGCCGCCGACTCGTAGGTATCACTCGCCAGCTCAACTTCTGCCACATCACCCAATCGAACCCGTTTGTCGCCCTCCTGGCGAACAACAATCTCTGCAAATTTCTGTGGATCCTGTACATCGGTTTCTGCGTCGACACTCGCCCGTACAAGTTCGCCCCGTGTCGTCCCGGCAGCGGATATATAATTCTCCCTCCTAACGGCATCGTTGACGTCTCTTGCCGTCACACCGTAAGCGGCCATTTTTGCCGGGTTAAGCCATATACGTACCGCAAAAACACCGCTGCTCAACATGCGAGCTTCACCGACGCCCTCTACTGTACTCAGGACTGGCTGAATCGTACGAATCGCATAGTCTGTCGTTTGCTGAACCGACATCTGGTCACTTAGAAGCGCAAGATACATCATGCCGTCGCCACCGGTTCGATTGCTGACGACCGGGTCCTCAACTTCCCGCGGCAATTCAAACCGGGCTTCGTTAATCTTGGTAATAACCTCTGTGAGCACATCCGTAGAGTTTTCACCAAGGCGGACATAAACATTTATCTGCGCCAAGCCGGGATTACTTTCCGACGTCACATAATCCACACCTTTGGCCGCTGCGATTCGTCGCTGCAAAGGCGTTGTCACGAAGCCCTGCACCGTTCGTGCACTCGCACCCGGGTAGATTGCCTGCACGAAAATCTGGCTTTTTTCCACTTCGGGATACTCACGAAGGGACAATAGTGTCCCAGCCTGTATACCGACCAGCAACATCACCGCGGCAATCACAATCGCGAGCACAGGGCGTTGAATGAAAATGTCAGTGAATTTCATTATTTATAGCGCCACTGTCTCGTCGATCAAAATCCTTACACCCCTGAAGAGTTTATTCTGTCCTACGCTGACCACGCGCTCTCCAGGCTCAACACCAGACAGAATCGCCACCTTGCCGCGCCTCACCTCACCCGTCTCAACAATCCGCGCACTGGCAGTCAGACTTCCATCTTCAGTCTCTTCTACTATATAGACCGTATTACCCTGCAAGGCATAAGTCATCGCTGTCTCTGGCACCGACACCACGCTCTGCTTTTCACCCAGGTCAACTACAAGCGTTGCAAACATGCCAGGTAGTAATCCTGTGGACTCTTTTAACGCCGCCCGAAGCAGTACATTTCGTGTTGCGGTATCTACTTGCGAATCGACCGCACTGACCACCGCCTCGAACCGCCTGTCCGGGAAGGCATCAACTTCGACGCCAACATCCAATCCGGCCCTTAACTTCGGTGTATAGCGCGCCGGCACAGTGAAATCTATCTCCAACTCGCTATGATCCTGGAGGGCCGCAATAACAGTACCCGGTGACAGGTAATCG
>DTZW01000228.1 GCA_012961165.1 Gammaproteobacteria bacterium
CAAGTCGAGATAGCGAGCGAGCTTCGTTATCGAAAAACAGTGGTTCTTCCAAAGACGTTACTGGTGACGATATCCCAGTCCGGTGAAACCGCCGATACGCTGGCGGCACTGCGGGATGCCAAAGACAAGAATTACATTGCCAGCCTTTGTCTGTGTAATGTTCCTAACAGCTCCCTGGTCAGAGAGAGCGATCTGTCCTTAATGCTGGAAGCTGGCATAGAGATCTGCGTGGCGTCAACGAAAGCCTTCACCAACCAGCTGGTTGATTTGTTGCTGCTTGTAGGGGCAATAGGCCAGTACAATGAGCTTGATGACGCTGGCCACCGTGAACTGGTGGAAGCGTTAAAGACCCTGCCGGATGTTATGAAGTCGATGCTAAAACTTGATGACCAGATCTGTCATATTGCTGAAAAATTTGCTGATAAGGAGCATGCACTGTTCCTGGGACGCGGCAGCCATTATCCCATTGCGCTTGAAGGAGCACTGAAGCTGAAAGAGATCTCCTATATACATGCAGAGGGTTACCCCGCTGGCGAGTTGAAGCATGGCCCGCTCGCCCTGGTTGATGATGCTATGCCGGTGGTCGCAGTAGCACCGGGGGATGAACTGATCGAGAAACTCAAATCAAACCTTGAAGAGGTCCGGGCCAGGGGTGCTGAGCTTATTGTATTCGCAGACGAACATGTCACCATGAGGGAGGCTGAACGCGTCACGGTACTAAAAGTTCCTTCTTGCTCCGCATTGATATCTCCCATCGTTTACACAATCCCTGTGCAACTATTGGCCTATCATGTTGCAGTTTATAAAGGCACGGATGTTGACCAGCCACGAAACCTGGCCAAATCGGTGACTGTCGAATAACCATGGATGTTTCCCATCTCTTGGATTCTCTGAATGAGCGACAACGCGAGGCTGTCGCTGCACCTCCCGGCAGTTCCCTAATTCTTGCGGGCGCAGGTAGTGGCAAAACACGTGTGCTGATCCATAGAATCGCCTGGCTGATCCAGAGAGAAGAGCTGTCTCCTTACAGTATTCTTGCCGTTACCTTTACCAACAAGGCGGCAGCAGAAATGCGAGCCAGACTCGAACAACTGCTCGCCATTCCAGCAAGAGGCATGTGGGTCGGGACCTTTCATGGTATTGCGCACCGCTTGCTAAGAGCCCATCACCGCGAGGCGGGCCTGCCTCAAAATTTCCAGATTCTTGATGCTGATGACCAGCTTCGGCTGATCAAGCGAGTGATGATCAGTCTTGATGTCGATGAGAAGAAGTGGCCTGCCAGGCAAGCTCTATGGTGGATCAATGGCCAGAAAGATGAAGGGTTTCGACCCTCCAGTATTGAGGATTATGGTGACCTATACCTGAAAACCCATCTGGCAATCTACCGGGCGTATGAAGAGGCCTGCCGGCGCGGTGGCATGGTCGACTTTGCCGAACTTCTGTTGCGAGCCCATGAACTCTGGCTGAAAAACCCGGTGGTCCTGAAGCACTACCAGGATCGCTTCGCTGCCCTGCTGGTTGACGAGTTCCAGGATACCAACACCATTCAATATGCCTGGCTCCGGGTCCTTGCTGGTAACAGAGATAACCTGATGGTCGTGGGTGATGATGACCAGTCTATTTACGGTTGGCGGGGTGCGAAAATTGAGAACATCCAGCAGTTCACCAAAGATTTTTCCAATGCTTCGACAGTCAGACTTGAACAGAACTACCGGTCTACGTCGAACATCCTGACGGCAGCCAATGGATTGATTGACCAGAATACGGGTCGTCTGGGGAAAGAACTTTGGACCGACATGGGTGCTGGTGATCCCATACAGCTATATGCGGGGTATAACGAGATTGATGAGGCGCGTTATATCGTCGAGCGGATAAAGTCCTGGTCGGATAGCGGTAACCTTTACTCGGAATCGGCCATTCTCTATCGATCTAACGCACAGTCACGGGTATTGGAAGAAGCTTTGTTGCGGGCCCAGATGCCCTACCGTATCTACGGTGGGCAACGTTTTTTTGAACGGGTAGAGATTCGCAACGTGTTGGCTTACATGAGATTGGTCAGTAACCGGGATGCTGACGCCGCGTTTGAGCGAGTGGTCAATACGCCGCCGCGGGGTATCGGCGGAAAAAGTGTTGCAGAAATCAGGGTGCTCGCGAAGGCTGCCGGAATACCTTTATGGCAGGCGGCAACAAAAATTTTGGACGAAGGTCTGCTGACCGGACGAGCCAGGAAAGCCATTTCTGCATTTCTTTTGATGATTGAAAAGCTGGACGAGCAGACGGCTGAAGCCGACCTTGGTGAACTGGTTGAAGTCGTTGTCGAAGCGTCAGGACTGAAAGATTACCACGCTAAAGAAGGCGGAGAGCGTGGCCAGGCCCGGGTCGAGAATATGGCTGAACTGGTGACTGCAGCAGAAACCTTTGATCCCTCTGAAGACTATATTTTTGACACCGATCCCGACGAACAGGAGGTGCCCAATCTCTCCTTGCTGGATGAATTCCTAAATCACGCTGCGCTTGAAGCGGGTGAAGGCCAGGGCGACCCGGACCAGGATTGTGTCCAACTGATGACCATGCATAGTGCCAAAGGTCTTGAGTTCCCCCTGGTGTTTCTTTCAGGCCTCGAAGATGGGCTTTTTCCACATATGATGTCTTTGGAAGAACCAGGAAGGCTGGAAGAAGAAAGAAGGCTTTGTTATGTCGGTGTCACGCGAGCGATGAGACAGCTGTACCTGACCTACGCAGAATCTCGTCGTATCAACGGTAGCGAAACGTTTAACCGGCCTTCCCGCTTTATCAGTGAAATGCCTGAAGAAGTTATAAAAGAAGTGCGCCCTCAGAAATCAGTGGTTTACCCAAGATCAGCGCCCTCCCGGATTGCCAATGAAGTAGTGGGTACGGGTTTCAAAATCGGTCAACGAGTGGTTCACCAGAAATTTGGCGAAGGTGTTATCCTGAATTATGAGGGTGAGGGATCCTCGGCCCGCGTGCAGGTTAACTTTTCCGAAGGCAGCAAGTGGCTGGTGATGGGTTATGCTAACCTCGAGGCCCTCGGATAGTCTCGGCACCACATAATTCGCGCAGCACAATGCATACCATAGAGTCCCGGAACAAAAACTTATGATGTTAAGAAATTTTACCCTTTCATTGCTGATCTTGCTTGGTTCTTGTGGAGGGACACAAGAACCAGTCGCTACCGGCGGTGCTACTGCGCCGCAGAAGATCTATGAATGGCGAATGGTAACCACCTGGCCAAAGAATCTTCCAGGCATGGGTATTGCCCCTGAAACGATGGCAAAGAAGATAAAGACAATGAGCAATGGACGGCTCGATATTAAAGTCTATGGAGCAGGTGAGATCGTTCCTGCGCTGGAGGTCTTCGAGGCCGTATCACAGGGCACGGTCCAGATGGGCCACGGCGCTGCCTACTACTGGAAAGGCAAAGTGCCCATCGCTCAGTTTTTCACAACGTTGCCATTTGGGCTGACTGCCCAGGAGATGAATGGGTGGTTGTTCCATGGTGGCGGTATGGAACTGTGGCGTGAACTTTATGCGAAATACAACCTTGTACCCTTCGCGGGCGGGAATACTGGGGTCCAGATGGCGGGCTGGTTCAACAAGGAAATCAACTCCCTGGACGACCTCAAGGGTATGAAAATGCGTATTCCCGGGCTTGGCGGTGAGGTGTTCAAGCGCGCCGGTGGTACAGCAATCAATCTGCCCGGTGGCGAGATATTTACGAGTATGCAAACCGGCGTAATCGATGCGACGGAATGGGTCGGGCCCTATAATGATCTTGCGTTCGGGCTTCACCAGGTGGCGAAGTATTATTACTACCCTGGCTGGCAGGAACCCGGTCCGAACCTTGAGCTGATTATAAACAAGGAAGCGTGGGACGAGCTCCCGCTTGATCTTCAAGCCATTGTTGAAAATGCGTCATTGGCAGTGAGCGCTGATCTGCTGGCCGAATATACAGCCCGAAACAATGCGGCGCTTCGTGAGTTGGTTGACATACATGGCGTTGAGCTGCGTCAATTGCCAGTGGAGGTACTCTCGGGAATTCGCAAGATTTCATACGCCATGACAGAAGAAATTGTTGACCCGAACGATGAACTCGCGAATAGAATCTATCATTCGTACCAGACCTACCGTGATGGCGCCTTGTCGTATCACGAAATCTCGGAGCGAGCGTATATCAACGCCAGGGCGGCTAAATAGAGTTGTCTATTTAGTTTGCTAGAGTTAGATTGACGAAAATTAAATAATGGTAGGTAGCGTTACCATCGGATACCCAATGAGGAATAAGTGCCTCGCCTACCACAGATGAGCAAACGAATATGAGTGAGCAGAAAAAGGAATCGGAATCTTCCGTCTACAACAATCCTTTCCTGCGAAAGGATGCGCCTCCGGTCATTACAGACCCGTACTCGGTACCGATTGAAGAGATTAATCCTATCGATGGACGACTGTTCCAGATGGATATCCATGAGGCTCACTTTAAGCGCCTTCGGGAAGAAGATCCGGTTCATATGAACGAGTTACCAATGACCGGCCGCTACTGGTCGATTACAAAATTTGAAGACATTATGTATGTGGATAAGAATCATGAGCTGTTCTCGTCCGCCAGCGGCATAGCCCTTGGACCGAGAATTGATTTAGAACGCGGTTCACAGGGCCCTAATCTTTCTAATTTCATCGCCATGGATCCACCCAAGCACGATCTTCAGCGGGCAACAGTCAGTAGCGTCGTTGCACCGCCCAATCTCGCGAACATGCAATCTCTCATCAGGGAACGGGTGGGTACCATTCTTGACAGCCTACCAGTCGCTGAAACCTTCAACTGGGTTGACCTGGTCTCCATCGAACTGACAACTCAAATGCTCGCTACCCTGTTTGATTTCCCGTTCGAAGATCGCCGTATGCTGACTCGCTGGTCCGATGTAGCCACTGCCCCACCGGGTACAGGTATTGTGGATACAGCTGAGCAAAGAAGAGACGAGCTGTTGGAGTGTCTGGCTTACTTTACGCGACTCTGGAATGAACGGGCGGCGATGGATAACCCCGGGTCAGATCTTATTTCCATGTTGGCCCACGGAGAAGATACGAAAAATATGGCACCCTATGAGTTTCTGGGCAATCTTATCCTGTTGATTGTCGGCGGTAACGATACCACCAGGAACTCTATCAGCGGTGGTGTGCTGGCACTGAACCAGAACCCTGAAGAGTATGACAAGCTGCGTAACAACCCCGAACTTATCCCCAACATGGTGGCAGAAATCATCCGTTGGCAGACACCTCTGCCCTATATGCGAAGAACGGCTAACCAGGATGTAGAGCTTCGTGGCAAGAAAATCAGGAAAGGCGAGCAGCTGTTGATGTGGTACATCTCAGGTAATAGAGACGAAGAGGTTATCGATAATCCGAATGCCTTTATTATCGACCGACCCAATGCACGACACCATCTATCGTTTGGATTTGGTATTCACCGTTGTATGGGCAATAGGCTGGCAGAGATGCAGCTAAGAATTGTCTGGGAAGAGATCCTGAAGCGCTTTCATAAGGTAGAAGTTGTCGGTGAGCCGGAGCGTCTGCGGTCCAGCTTTGTCCGCGGTATTACTAACCTTCCTGTTCAGGTTCATCCCTTATAGGTAAACCCCAATATTCACTCGATGTAGTAACCGGCGAAAGCTATTCAAACGGAGGATCAATGAAGTTCGGTATCAGTATATTCTCCACCGCGACCGGAATGCCCCCGCATCTCGCCGCACAGAAAGCGGAGCAGTTGGGCTTTGAGTCTTTTTTTGTTTCGGAACATTCCCATATCCCCGTATCGACAGACTTCCCCATTGGCGATGAAGTCCCGCTGATCTACAAAAGCATGTATGACCCTTTTGTAGTGATGGCCGCGGCCGCTTCAGTGACCAGCACTATCAAGCTGGGCACTGCGATTTGCATATTGCCCCAACACAACCCTATTAACTGCGCGAAATCACTTGCAACGATTGACCAGATTTCCGGGGGGCGAGTGGTGTTCGGCATCGGCGCGGGCTGGAATCCGCCTGAGATGGAACATCATGGCGTCCGCTTCAGCGATCGATTTTCTGTGACCCAGGAATCCGTCGAAGTGATGAAGGCGTTCTGGTCGGAAGAAGAAGCAGCGTTTCACGGAAAACATTTTGACATACAGCCTAGCTGGATGTGGCCGAAGCCTGTTCAATCACCTTATCCTGAACTTTCTTTGGCTGGTGCGGGACCGAACATATTAAACAGAGCAGTAAAAATTGCGGGTGGCTGGATGCCAGTTTTTGCAATGCAGTGGCATGACTCGATGGTGGGTAAGCAGACACCGCTTGAAACCCTGGGAGAAGATCAGCAGACACTGCGACGTCTTGAAGACGAAATGGGCAAACCAAAGACGATCATTTCCGCCATGGGTTTACCCCCTACGCCGCAGTATATCGATTATTTACTTGAACATGATGTCGAGAGGATGATCCTCACTGCGCCTAACGATGAAACGGCGGCTTGTGAAGATACTATTGATCAATATGCACGGGCAATTTCAGCCTATCTTTAGATAAAAGGGAGTCCCTATGGATTTTCGTCAAACAAGTATAGTTGAACTGGTCAGGCAAATTCGTGGCGGTGATATGAGTGCGGTCGAAGTGACTTCTGCTGCGCTTGAGAATATTGAGAAAGTTGATGCACAGCTAAACAGTTTTTGTTCGGTGAACCCCGAACGTGCACTGGCAGAAGCATTAGCAATTGATACTGCGCTGGGCCGGGGTGAGAACTTACCGCTCGCTGGCGTTCCTATCGGTGTTAAGGATCTGGAAGATGCTGCCGGATATGTGACGTCTTTCGGGTCTGACCTGCACACCGGTGACCCGGAAGCTGCGCAGGACTCCGAACTCGTTCGGAGGCTGAAAGCTGCGGGCTGTGTGGTTGTTGGAAAGACGAATACGCCGGAATTTGGACATCGTGGCAAGACAGACAATGTGCCCTTTGGCATCACGCGCAACCCCTGGAGCCTCGATCATACCCCGGGTGGATCATCGGGAGGCACAGCTGCAGCGCTAGCCGCGGGTCTCGTGCCGCTTGCCACCGGGTCGGATGGCGGCGGTTCTATTCGTATTCCAGCCGCATTGTGTGGGCTGAGTGGCATAAAGACCTCACAGGGGCGGATACCCAATGGTGGAAAGTTACCGCCTGGTAGCGGCTTGCTGACCGTCAAGGGACCGATGGCAAGAACGAGCCTGGAAACCGCCGCGGCCCTTGATGTTACTGTGGGCGATCTCGCCACAGATATCTTCGCCCAATGCGATAAATCTGACAGCTGGCTGGAAGGGGTGCAAAGCGCTGGTTTACCGGAATCAATAGTCTGGTCACCGACCATGGGGTTCGCGACGGTTGATAAAGAAATTATGGCGCACAGTGAGGCGGCGATTTCGAAACTGGAGGCGGCTGGCGTTACTATTATTGAGAATGACGATATCTGGGAAACGGACCCAGTCCAGGACTGGCTGGTGTTCTGGACAAGTGCCAGAGCCCGCGCACAGCAGCACCTGATGGGCACCAAGGACTGGGAACGAATCGACCCGCAGCTCCGGAAGATGATTGAGATGGGTACAAAAATGACCGGCGCCGCCTACGCACTGGCGATTGATGCCGGTCATCATCTTAACTACAAACTTGAGCAGGCATTTGAAGCAGCGCCGTTGATAGTGACACCCGCGGTCTGCGGTCATACCCCGACGGTTGAAAATGAAGGCGTGGTTAATGGCCAGGAAACGCCGGGCTGGGTAGGCTTTACCGTTGGCCTTAACATGACGCGAAATCCAACCGGCGTGGTACCAATCGGCAAGAGCAATGCAGGATTGCCGCTCGCGCTGCAGATTATCGGCAGGCAACGCGATGATCTTTCAGTATTGCAGGCAATGCACCGATTCGAACAGGTGTTTGAGTTCACCGAGATAGCAGGTGTCGGTGTTGTTGACTAACCGTAGATTCTGGAAGGTAACCAGGTAGCCAGTTCAGGCAGCAATGCCAGAACGACAAGCATCATCAATTGAATACCGATGAATGGAATAACGCCCCGGTAAATATCACTGGTCGCGACCTCAGGAGGCGCAACACCGCGAAGATAGAATAGCGCAAACCCGAACGGTGGAGTCAGGAAGGAGGTCTGCAGGTTTATCGCGATCATGATGCCCAACCAGATGGGGTCGATTCCCAGAACCATTAGCACCGGACCAACAATGGGTACCACGACAAAAGTGATCTCAATGAAGTCCAGGATGAATCCAAGCAGGAAGATAACCAACATCACCACGATAGTTGCGCCAACAACGCCACCAGGCAGTGAGGATAACCAGCCGTGTACTAGTTCATCCCCGCCATAGCCTCGAAAGACCAGAGAGAACATTGAAGCGCCGATCAGGATAAAGAACACCATGGCGGTGGTCTTTGTGGTGGACAGGGCGATCTCCTGTAGATGCCTGAGTGACAGTTCGCGCCGGATTGCTGCCAGGGTAAGCGCGCCCATGGCGCCAACACCGGCAGCTTCGGTTGGCGTAGCAATACCACTTAATATTGACCCCAGCACTGCGATGATTAATAACAGAGGTGGGAATATGCTAGCCATCATTAGCGTGAACGTGATATTGCCGGCCTTCACAGGAGGCGCCTTCTCAGGGTTTAACGTTGCGGTGGAAACGACATAAATGGTGTAAAGAAAAACCAGCACCAGGCCTGGAATGATTGCGCCGGCAAACAGGTGACCTACGGATACTGTTTTTGGATTGAAGATACCCACTGATAGCTGGGCTTGCTGATAGGCGTTTGACAGCACATCCCCCAGTAGAACCAGCGCGATGGAGGGCGGAATAATCTGTCCCAATGTACCTGTGGCGCAGATGGTGCCAGTTGCCAGGGGCACATCGTAACGTGCATTCAGCATGGCGGGCAGAGACATCAGACCCATCGTAACAACCGTAGCGCCAACGATGCCTGTACTTGCTGCCATCAGCGTCCCAACGATAGTGACTGATAATCCCAGCCCCCCGGGCAAGCCGCCAAATACTCGACTCATGGTGTCGAGTAGTTGTTGCGCTATTCGGGTTTTCTCCAGGGTAACGCCCATCAGGATGAACAGGGGTACAGCGATCAGGGTTTGGTTTGTGATGATGCCGAACAAACGGCTTGGCATCGCAGTGAGAAACGCGGGTTCAAAACTTCCGGTGGCGATACCGATGGCAGCGGCGATCAGCGCAGTGCCGGCGAGTGATAGTGCCACCGGATAACCCAGAATCAGTACAACAAAGATCGCAAGAAAAAGGAGAATGGGTGCCAATGTTATTTACCAGGACCGGGTGTCAGTGAGAGAAAGCCTTTCAATATTTCGGATATTCCCTGCAGCAATAAGAGAACCGCCATAGCGGGTATCAAACCTTTGATCAGATAGACACCCGGTAAGCCGCCAGGCTGTCCGGAAGATTCCCTCAGTGACCAGGAAAATGACACGTACTCCAGGCTTGTCCAAAGAATGAAAATGGAAAATGGAATCAGAAATAACAGATGACCGGCAATATCGATGCAGACCCTTACCCGGGGTGGAAACTTTTCATAAAGAACGTCAACGCGAACATGGCCCCGTTCTTTTAGCGTGAATGCGATTCCCAGCATGAAGACAGTACCATGCATATACATGACGCTTTCCTGCAACCCGATTGAGCCGAAATTAAAAAGGTATCGTGCAGTCACCACCGCGCAGGTGACTACCACCATCACCAGGGTGAGCCAGGCTATTGCTTTCCCTGTAATCTGGTTGGTTGTGTCTATCGCAGTTGTCGCGATTTGTAGGTATCGAGATATCAACGAATCCCCCTTCGGCCGCGCGAAATACTAGCACAGGCGGATGCCTGCCTATGGCAGTTAATCAATTTTTGACAGACGGTGCTTAGTCAAACCAGGTGTCGTTCTGCAGTTCACTGTGAAACTGTTTCCGGATCCTGGAATAAATCGGGCCAGGCGTGTTGCGGATTTGTCTGCTGGCGACGGAAGATATTGAGTGTATGGACCGCATCAAGTCTGATGGGTTAAGTGCGTGGTATTGCTGGGTGCCGGTTTCATCTTCGTTCGGCTGCAAGACGGCTCTGCTCGCCAACCGGGCGACTGTCTCGTAAATCTTGGATATTGTCAGATCCAGATCTTTATCATCTTAACCCATTGATATTAGGTTCTAATTTAGAGAGTAGTGAGCAACGATCCCGAGGAAGACGCTAAGCCCTACCCAGTGGTTGTTCAGAAAAGCCTTAAAGCAGCCTTCGCGGGACCGGTTCCATGTGAGGTAGTGCTGGTAGATGAAAAACCCGGTGGCGCCGCTAAGCCCCAGGTAATAATAGACAGAAAGCTCAACCGAACGTGTTACCAGCAGTAGGGTAGCGAGAAACGATACCTGGAGGATCGCAATCATGGATCTGTCCAGTTCGGCGAATAGAATTGCTGTGGACTTGAGACCCAGTTTGATATCGTCGTCCCGGTCCACCATGGCGTATTGTGTGTCGTAGGCAACCACCCAAAGGAGATTCGCGATCAGCAATAACCAGGCAACATTCACGATCTCATTGCTAACCGCGGTGAAGGTCATGGGTATCCCCCAGGAAAATGCGATTCCAAGAAATGCCTGCGGCAGATAGGTATAGCGCTTCATAAAAGGATAGATGACAGCAATTATCACCGCCAACACAGACATGTAGACGGTATAGATGTTAGTTGTCAGCACCAGCAGTAAAGCGACAAAAGCAATGCTACCTGCGAGCAGCAATGCCTCCACGGGGGCCACATTCCCCGATATTAATGGTCTGTCCTGTGTACGCTTAACCTTCCCATCGAACTTCATGTCCGCAAGATCGTTAATGATACATCCGGCGGAACGAGCCAACACTGTACCCAGGGCGAACACCAAAAGCAGGTGCCATCCGGGCCAACCCTCTGAGGCAATCCATAGGGCAGTGAGCGTTGGCCATAGCAGCAGATAGATACCGATTGGACGATCAAATCGGGTCAGGGAAACGAAATGTTTCAATTGCGGGAAACGGTTGTTTATCGCGGTCTTGAGTTGCTTAAGGCCTGGAGTCACTTTATTTCAAGGGGATGACAATTGATGTAGTATACGTCGCTCGCTGGGTCCTTCAACAACAGACTAGGACCATCAATCGAATTATTGTTCAAAAGCAATATTTAGAAAGAAAGGTTAGGGGAATCTCGACTCGATGAAGAAATGGCAGTGTATTGTGTGCGGCTTTATTTATGACGAAGCAGAAGGATTGGAAGAAGAAGGTATTGCACCAGGCACTCTCTGGGATGATATTCCAGAGGATTGGGTATGCCCTGAATGTGGTGTAGGAAAAGCAGATTTTGAAATGCTGGAAGCGGATTAATGATTGAGCGAGCAACACTAACCCGAAATATCCTGATTGGGATGGCCGGTGGATTGCTGCTCGGTTCATTAATACATGCCATTGATTTGGCCGACACCAACCCGATCATGGTTTATGGGGTGAACGGCCTATTCGATATCGGCGGCAAAGCATTTGTCGCCAGCCTGAAGTTGCTGGTTGTTCCTCTAGTATTTGTGTCTCTTGCCTGCGGTGCCAGTAATTTGTCTGACGGATCCAGTCTGGGTCGTATAGGCATTAAAACGGTAGGCCTGTACCTTTTCACCACGGCCATTGCCATAACGCTAGCGTTGACCGTGGCCAACATCGTTGACCCTGGAATGGGAATGGCGCTGACGACCGATGCTGTTTTTGTTGCAAAGGAAAGTCCCCCGCTTAAAGAAGTGATTGTCGCAATTGTTCCTACGAATCCGGTGAAAGCAATGGCCGAAGGAAACATGCTACAGGTGATAGTGTTTGCAATTCTGGTGGGGGTTGCTATCGCGAAAAGTGGTTCGAGTGGCCAGCGTGTTCGTGAAACCCTGAATGACTGGAACGATATCATCATGAGGCTGATCATGATGTTGATGACCATCGCACCGCTTGGCGTTTTTTGCCTGATGCTGGCGCTGTTTTCTAACATGGGCTTTTCAGCCATTACAGACCTCATCAGGTATTTCCTCACCGTTGCCGGTGTCCTGATACTTCACTTCTTGCTGACCTACTCAATGATGGTGCGTTTTGTTGCAAACCTGAATCCCATTGTGTTTTATCGCAACTTCTATCCAGTGATGGCCTATGCCTTCTCTACCAGTTCGTCTAACGCTACCTTGCCGGTAACACTCGAAACCGTAGAGCATCGTCTTGGAGTCAAGAACGAGGTGGCTTCTTTTACGGTACCACTCGGCGCGACCATCAACATGGATGGCACGGCGATCATGCAGGGCGTAGCTACTGTGTTTATTGCGCAGGCCTATAATATTGATATATCAATGACTGGCTACTTGATGGTTGTGTTGACAGCGACACTCGCATCGATCGGGACGGCTGGTGTTCCGGGTGTTGGCTTGATTACGCTCGCGCTGGTATTACAGCAGGTTGGTCTACCGGTAGAAGGTATTGCGCTGATTATTGGCGTGGATCGACTCTTGGATATGATGAGAACTGCAGTGAATGTCTGCGGAGATGCTGCCGTGGCGACCATCGTTGCCAAAAGTGAAGGCAAGTTTGATGAGTCGGTCTTCTACAAGGACGAAACCCTCTCCCCCACGACTTGACCCTACAAAAAGGTCTACACCTGACCTAGTCTCTCCGGGTCTTTGATCCATCTGTTTACCAGAATGCTGGCCTTGTCTCGATGTTCACTCATCATTGTGAGGGAAGCTTCCCGGACCATCGGTAACATCTCCTGATCTCTCAGTAGATCGGCAATCCGAAACTGCATGGCGCCTGATTGCCGGGTACCCAACAGCTCGCCTGGTCCACGGATTTCCAGATCCCGCTCCGCAATAAAGAAACCGTCATTGCTTTGCCTCATGACTTCCAGGCGCTCTTTACTCAGATTGCCAAGTGGTTTGCGATACAAAAGTACGCAGTGAGAATCAGTCGTGCCGCGCCCAATGCGCCCTCTAAGCTGGTGTAACTGGGCTAATCCAAGCCGTTCTGAGTTCTCGATGACCATCAGGCTGGCGTTGGGTACATCGACCCCCACCTCAATGACAGTTGTCGCAACCAGTAGGTCCAGTTGCCTTGATTTAAATTGATTCATGACATCTGTTTTAACCGCTGGAGCCATTCGGCCATGTACAAGTCCGACCCTCACATCCGGCAGAAGCTTTTCGAGTTCTTTCTCTGTCACCTCAGCTGCCTGGCACTGTAATACTTCACTCTCTTCAATCAGGGTGCAAACCCAGTAAATCTGACGCCCTTCGGTACAGGCATCCGCGATGCGGGAAATGACCGAATCTCGTTTTTCATCCGACATAACGGTTGTTGTCACAGGTGTTCGCCCGGGTGGCAACTCATCAATGACGGACACGTCCATATCTGCATAAATGCTCATCGAAAGCGTTCTTGGTATTGGCGTCGCAGTCATAACAAGCTGGTGGGGTGATGTGCTTCCAGCACTGCCCTTTGCTCGCAGTGCCAGCCTCTGCTGTACACCGAACCGGTGCTGCTCATCAACAATGACCAGCCCCAGGTTTCTGAACTCGACATCCTTCTGGAACAAGGCATGGGTGCCGATGATGACCGCTGCGTCTCCCGTCAGGATTCTGGCAAGTTCTTCGACCCGTTTTTTCCCGGTCACCCGGCCGGATAGCCAGGCGGTTTTGATGCCGAGTGGCGCCAGCCAGTTAGACATGTTGATGAAATGTTGTTCTGCAAGAAGCTCTGTTGGTGCCATCAGGGCGGTTTGCAAATTGTTCTCGAAAGAATGCACCGACGCCAGAGCGGCGATGACAGTTTTACCTGAACCTACATCTCCCTGAATCAGGCGGAGCGAGGGCTGGCTTTTCATCAAGTCAACGGCTACTTCATCCGCGACACGTTGCTGTGCGCCTGTCAGCGCAAATCCAAATGATTGTTTGACCGCTGCATAACTGCTTGAGGGTGAATCAAGTACAGGAGCCTGTAGTTTTTGGATCTGCTCTCTAACGATTCGAAGACTGACCTGGTGAGCGGTTAGTTCCTCGAAGGCTAGCCTTGTTTGCACCGGATGTTTGCCTTCCATGAGCAGATCAACGTCAGTATCGGGTGGTGGATGGTGCAGATAGGTGATCGCCTGGGCTATCGACGTGTCCCAGCGGTCCGGTAATAGTTCCTCAATAGAGGTTTGTGCGAGTCGGTCTAAGGCCTGCGCGACGAGTACCCGGTATCGAGTCTGGCTGACGCCTTCGGTGGCTGGATAGACTGGTGTCAGGTATTCCTCCATATCCACTGCACTGCTTAGTTGTGAATACTCCGGGTGATAGATCTCAAGGCCGGAAGCACCTGCCCGTACTTCTCCGAAACACCGAATGGCACCGGCTGTTTTTAGGTTTTGGTGTTGGGCTTTAGAAAAGTGATAGAACCGCAGGCCAATCTTTCCTGTGTTGTCCTGAAGGTAGGCGAGCAGGCTACGTCGCCTGCCATAAGCGACCTCACAGGCGACTATCTCGCCTTGCAGGACATAGGATTCTCCGGGACGGCTCGCGCCAATCGGCGTTATCTGGGTTCGATCTTCGTATCGAAACGGCAAATGAAACAGGACATCCTGGACTGTCTCGATTCCGAGCTTGGCCAGCTTCTTGCTCAGGGCTGGACCGACGCCTTTAAGGCTGGTGACATCAATGTTGGCCAGGTCGCCAGGCATGACCGGGTCTCCTAACTGATCGCGACGATGGCATCGATCTCGACCAGTGCTGACCTGGGAAGAGCTGATACTTCAAGGGCAACGCGAGCGGGGTACGGCTGCGCTAATCGCTGGGCCATCACCTCGTTAACGCTGGGAAAATGGCCGAGGTCAGTGAGGTAAACAGTCAATTTGACCGCGTCATTGAGCGTCGTTCCCGCTGCGGCAGCGATAGCTGAAAGGTTGTCAAACACCTGGTTGATCTGTTGGTCAATATCAGGACTGACGAGTTCCATCGTGGTTGGAACAAGTGGGATCTGGCCACTGACATAGAGTAGCCCGCCATGTTGAACGGCTTGTGAATAGGTACCGATGGCCGCAGGAGCGCTATCGGTTGTAATCGTCTTTTTCATCAGTTTCTTACCCTGACAATTCTACTGATTGCCTTGATTGTTCTGAGCCGTTTAATCACGTTGGCAAGATGGATGCGGTCCTGAACATTGATCACCATATTCACTATGCCAAGATGCGCGTCCTTTTCCACCATATTGATACGTTCGATGTTGGCGTTTGCTTCGGTGACAGTTGATGCCACTACTGCGATGATGCCGCGTTGATGCTCAAGCTCGACTCTCAGTTCTACCGAGAACTCCTGCGCCACCTTGGGTTCCCATCTGACGCCCATAATCTCTTCTGGTTTGCTCCTGAGTTCGACCATGTTCCTGCAGGTATCTGTGTGGATGACGATCCCCCGGCCCGCGGAAACGTGCCCGATGATTGGATCGCCCGGGATCGGGTGACAGCAGCGGGCGTAGGTGACGACCAGTCCCTCGGTTCCCTTGATCGCCAGTGGGCCGCCCTCTTCGGAGTTCTCCAGTTCCTTAACATTGCCGAGTAAGCGCTTAACGACAATACTGGCCATCTGGTTTCCAAGACCGATCTCGGACAAAAGGTCGTCAAGGGAGTTGATTTTTCGTTCCTCAAGCACCGTCTCAAGCCTTGTCTGGTCAATATCGTCAACGGTTAATCCGTGATGATCAAGGGTACGTTCCATCAGCCGCCTTCCAAGGATCGTTGATTCATTTTTCTGCTGTTGTTTAAGAGTATGCCTGATACTGCCCCTGGCCTTGCCGGTCACTACAAATCCCAGCCAGGCGGGGTTAGGTTGTGCGCCGGGCGCGCGGATAATCTCGACGGTCTGTCCTGATTCCAGAGTTGCAGACAGGGGTGCCAGCCTTCGGTCAATACGGCAGGCGACGCAGCTGTTGCCAATATCTGTGTGTAGTGCGTATGCAAAGTCTACAGGTGTTGCACCCTGCGGTAGGTCGAAGATCTCACCTACCGGTGAAAATACATAGACCTCATCGGGAAACAGATCAATTTTAACGTTTTCGATAAATTCCAGAGAGTTTCCGGCACTCTGCTGTAACTCCAGAAGGTCCTTCATCCATTCACGGGCTCGCTCGTGCGAGCCCCTGGTAGATCCATCCTTCGTTTTGTACAGGTAGTGTCCGGCAATGCCATTGTTGGCAAGCGACTCCATCTCGTGTGTCCTGATCTGTATCTCGATTGGAATCCCGTGCATACCAAATAGTGTTGTGTGCAGGGACTGGTATCCATTGGCTTTGGGGATGGCAACATAGTCCTTGAAGCGACCGGCAACAGGTTTGTATAAATTATGTACTGTGCCCAGTGCGCGGTAACAGTTGTCTGCAGAATCGACCAGGATGCGGAACGCGAATACATCCATGATTTCGTTGAATGACTTCCGCTTGCTGCGCATCTTGTCGTAAATACTGTAAAGGTGCTTTTCCCTGCCGAACACTTTCGCCGTGATACCTTCTCGTTCCAGTGTGCTGTTTATCGATTCCTGGATGTTGCTGACGATTTCTTTACGGTTACCCCTGGCCTTCCTGACCGCTTTCTCGATCATGCTGGAGCGCATTGGATACATAGCCTTAAAACCGAGTTCTTCGAATTCGATTCGAATGTTGTTCATACCAAGGCGCAGTGCAATGGGAGCGTAGATCTCCAGTGTCTCCTTGGCGATACGTCGGCGCCTGTCTCCGTCAAGGTGCCCAAGAGTCCGCATGTTGTGAAGCCGGTCCGCGAGCTTCACCAGGATCACCCTGATGTCTTTCGCCATCGCCAGCGTCATCTTCTGAAAGTTTTCAGCCTGCGCTTCTGCCCTGGAATGGAACATGCTCTTGAGTTTACTGACACCATCAACCAGTTCCGCAACCTCGTGGTCAAATTCCTGGCCCAGGGTGTGTTTGGGAATGCTGGTGTCTTCGATGACATCGTGAAGCAACGCCGCCATCAGACACTGGTGGTCCATGTGCATGTCAGAGAGGATATTAGCAACTGCTAGTGGATGCGTGATATAGGGTTCGCCGGACTTCCGTTTCTGCCCTTTGTGGGCACCTTCGGCGAAGTGATAGGCCTTAACAACCTGGTCTATTTGTGCAGGCTCAAGATATGAGCCTAGATCGATGGCGAATGAGTCGATGGTGAGCTCATCGGCGGTTAACACAGTGTACTAACCCCAGATGCGGGGACTACAAAGTAGCAGAGCCCCAATAGTAGACTTGGATAGGCAAATTCCTGTCCCGGAAATTCTTGGTTTCCGTTAGAGGTTGTTGAGCTCTTGTTCGTGTTGTTCAAATCCGTCCTGTACTGCACTCAGTGCCAATGCTTCAGTTTGTTCCTGGGTTGGCTCCACAAGTATCGCCGCAGTAACGAGTCCCGCTGCAATTTCACGCAGGGCTAGCACAGTTGGCTTGTCATTTTCGATTGGCACAAGTGGGTCTTTGCCTCCAGTTGCAATTTGTCGCGCTCGTTTGCTGGAAACCATCACCAGTTCAAATCGGTTTGCTACGTTTTCCAGACAGTCTTCTACGGTTACTCGCGCCATGGGTGACTCCATTTAATTCAGTGTTGCTTTCCCCAAAAGACAGGGGCTAGGGGTTCAAGGACCGCGCATTGTAGCCACATCAGTACTATTAAACAATATATGGCCGTTATTGTGGCAATAAATCCTCAATCAGGTGTCCCAGCGCCTTGAACTGCCTGTTTCTATGGTAGTCAGCCCCCTCGCCCGCGACGACGGCCTGTAATTGCGCAAGTGCTGTATCGAACTGGTCGTTCACGATCAGGTAGTCGAACTCATGCCAGTGTGACAGCTCTTCAAAGGCCGCAGACATTCGTTTATCAACAGTTTCCACGTCATCCTGGGCGCGGTTCTCGAGTCGATCCCGGAGGGCGCTGAGAGATGGAGGGAAGATGAAAATCGACTGGGTGCCCGGTAGTTTTTGCCGCACTTGTGCCGCGCCCTGCCAGTCGATTTCAAGAATAAGATGCTTACCCTGGTGCAGAATGAGGTTCACCGCACTGGTACTCGTGCCATATAGATGCTCAAACACGGTCGCCGATTCCAAAAATTCACCACGGTCGACCAGGGCGTTGAATTCGACTTCGGGTACGAAATGATAGTTGATCCCATCCGTCTCTTCCGGGCGCTTGGCTCTGGTGGTATGGGAGATGGCTACTCCGATTGTGTTCGAACGCTCCATCAGTGCCCGTACCAGGCTTGTTTTACCAGCGCCGGATGGGGCAGAGATGACAAAGAGTTGTCCTCTGTTTTCTTTTCTGGGTTGTTCACTCATTCAATGTTCTGGATCTGTTCCCGCATCTGTTCAATTGAGACTTTTAGATCGACGGCCTGCATCGTGGTGGACGTTGCTGCTGCCTTCGAAGACAAAGTGTTCGCTTCCCTGTTGAGTTCCTGCATCAGGAAATCCAGGCGCCGACCGACTGGTTCATCCGCCTTGAGATTTCTTCTGACCTCTAAGACATGTGTGACCAGCCTATCTAATTCCTCAGCCACGTCCAGTTTCTGGGCAAGAATGACCAACTCCTGTTCAACGCGCCCAGGCTCGACCTCAACATCGATATCGCCCAAACGTTTCAGGAGTCTCTCATGTTGATGGGCGATGATTGCCGGTGTTTCTTCTCGTAGTTTTTCGACGGTCGTCTCAATATCGATTAGCCTGCGATCGAGTAGTCCCGCCAGTTCCTTCCCTTCACGTTCCCGCATTTCGACCAGTTGGTCCACAGCTAGTGTGAAGCTCTGTCGTGCGTCCAAAATCAGTTCATCACCTGACTCTTCAGTTGTCAGAACGTCTGGCCAGCGCAGTAAAGACAGAATATCACCACGGTCTTCCATCCCTGTTATTTCTGCGACCTGGCCCATTGCGAAGTGTAGATCCAGCACGAGATCCTGGTTGATACTGATCCGGGTTTTGAGTTCACCTGCGTTGACTTTAAGGGAGCATTCGATTTTTCCGCGCTGGACCTTGTCCTTGAACTGGGATTTTAGCTCGGTTTCCAGATGTCGAAGTTTCTCGGGCATGCGGAAACTGACATCAAGGTAACGATGATTCACGCTGCGAATCTCCCACACTGCCGCCCCATGTTCGTGACGGGAGAACGCGGTCATGCTTCTTATCATGTGATTTCTCGTTATCTATTGCGATCGGCAAGTATAATGGAGTTTTCAAACAACGGAGTAATAATGAGCTCAAAACGACTGGTATCTCGTGAACCTGATCAAATGCGAGAAGTAACGATGCAAAGGAATATCAATAAACACGCGGAAGGGTCGGTGCTCGTTGGTTTTGGTGATACCAAAGTCATTTGTACGGCATCGGTCGAATCTGGTGTTCCCTCCTTTCTTCGAGGCAGTGGACAGGGCTGGATCACATCTGAATATGGGATGCTACCGCGGTCCACAGATACAAGGATGGGCAGAGAGGCGGCCAAAGGTAAGCAAGGTGGCAGGACCGTAGAGATCCAGCGACTGATTGGCCGGTCGCTCAGGGCGGCGGTGGATTTGAAAAATCTTGGTGAATATACCGTTCGTATTGACTGCGATGTCATTCAGGCGGACGGAGGCACCAGAACGGCTTCGATTACCGGCGCCTGTGTGGCACTTTTAGATGCGATAAAAACGCTGGGTACGACACCTGATACACAGCTTATCTCGGCAGTTTCTGTTGGAATCGTTGGTGGAGTTCCAGTGCTGGACCTGGAATACCTGGAAGACTCCAAGGCCGATACCGATATGAACGTGGTTATTGCTGAAGATGGTCGATTTATCGAAATTCAGGGTACCGCTGAAGATGAACCCTTTGATCGGGAAGAACTCATGGAAATGCTCCGTCTGGCAGAAAAAGGCACGGTTGAGCTTCGGGCCATTCAGCGGGCGGCTCTTGCCGGTGAACTCTAATGCTGGCTGACTACAAAAGGGGGTTTATTGAGTTTGCGTTGGATCATGATGTCCTGCGATTTGGAGAGTTCGACCTTAAATCTGGTCGAAGGAGCCCGTATTTCTTCAATGCTGGAGAATTTAAGACGGGCGGTGCGCTCGCCCGCCTCGGTTCTTATTATGCTGAAGTACTGGTGGGGAGTGGACTAGCAGCGGATTGCCTCTTTGGACCTGCGTACAAGGGAATTCCCTTGGTTGCGGCCACTTCCATAGCGATGGCAAATCTACATCAAATTGATATGCCCTACGTATTCAACCGCAAGGAGGCAAAGGGCCATGGTGAAGGCGGAACACTCGTTGGCGCACGGTTGGAGGGAAAGGTGGTCATTGTCGATGATGTGATAACCGCCGGGACTGCTATCCGTGAAGTTATGTCCTTCTTTGAAGAGAACCAGAAAGCGACGGCGAGCGCGGTGATCGTTGCCATCGATCGCCAGGAACGAGGTAAAGGAGACCTTTCTGCCATACAGGAAGTTGAACGAGACTATGGCCTTAGTGTCCTTAGCGTGGTGACTCTGGACGATATCGTCCAGTACCTTAAGGAAAAAGGTGATTATCAAGAGGAACTTAACGCGATAGGTTCCTATCATGCGCAGTATGGAATAGCATCTTCCTGATGAAACCTTGGCTTCGGTATCTGCTGCTAACATTTTGGCTGGGTGCTACCGTCTATTTTAATACGGTAGCGGCTGAACTTTATCGATATAAAAACGAGGATAGTGTCACCGTTCTCGATAGCTATGTTCCCGCAAGGTATGTAAAAAACGGATACGCTATTCTCAGTTTGGACGGCCGGGTACTGGAAGTCGTACCACGGGCGTTATCAGACAGAGAGATCAGGGAACGTGATCGCAGCCTGGCGGCAGAAGAAAGCATTGCCCGTGAAAAGCGAGAGCGTGAAATCGCAGACCAGAACCTGATGCGGCTTTACGGTGCTCCCGGTGATGTGATTAGAGCACGTGACGCAAAAATCTCGAGCATCGTTAGCTTGATCGAGACACAGGAAGGAGCCATCAAGAGGCTGCAATTTCAGAAACGACAGCAGGAGTCAGCCCTTGCTGATATCGAACGCGCTGGTGGTGTGATTGGCAAGGATAGGTTAGCCCGGATCAGCTCCCTCGAAAATCGAATTGCCCAGGTTGAGTCTGAGATTGCAAAGAAAGAAGATGAAAAAGGTACACTTAGCATCGCCTATGCTGAGGACCTGAAGCGCGTAAAAGAAATGTATCAGCGTTAACCAGAACCATCATTTACTGAGCAATTCTTCCCGCAGCAACTTTTCTAAAACAAGCCCTCTCGCACGACCTGCCACTGGGCATCCCATTCGGTGGTTGGTTTGCGCTCAAAATCACTACGCACATACTGCCCTATCCGGCCTTCAGCAAGTGACAACAACAAGTTAGCGGCGACTACGGGATCAGTCGACGTTTTCTGCTGCCCTCTTATGGGCATTTCCCTGATGATCTGCCGAAGTTGAGCTTCAATTCTATCGAATAGCTGGGTGACTCTTTGTCGTAGCCTTTCGGTTTCTCCGGCCAGCGGATCACCGGTGAGTATTCGTGTGATACCGGGGTTACGCTCACAGAAAGTGAGAATAAGGCCCAGAATCTTTTCGCAGCGTTTATCTGCCTCCATTTCCTCGTTCATGATCTGGTTAATTCTGGGAAATATTGTGTTTTCTATGAACTCAATGAGCGCTTCGAACATTTTGGCCTTGCTTGGGAAATGCCGGTACAAGGCCGCTTCAGAAACCCCAACATGTTTTGCAAGACCAGCAGTGGTAATACGCCCG
>DTZW01000229.1 GCA_012961165.1 Gammaproteobacteria bacterium
GCGCAACCCTGCCATGCGAAAACAGTTCTTTGGCGACAAGGGTGGAAGCGACTGGAATGCAGGCAGCTTCACCTCTGGTGCGCCCGGTAGTACAGGAGACGGCATCAATGCAGGCGCTCAAATCGGTGCAGCGATAGATATGATGGATGACATGTGGTGGATGCCATCTGCCCTGCCGCCAGGCGGCGCGCCTGTGATTATTGTGTTTGAACGTGGTCTGCCACACATGGTGATCGTCAACTCACGCGGCCAGCGCTTTGCCAATGAAGCCAGACCTTACAATGAGCTGGGCCGGCTTATTTATGAGGATACTGCGCCACCTGCTTATATCATTTTCGATCAGGAGTTTCGTAACCGGTATGCGATTGGTGGCATGTTGCCAGGCATTACGCCGGAGCGTTATATTGAAAACGGTTATGTAAAGCGAGCCGATACGCTGGAAGCGCTGGCTGAGCTAACCGGCATAGATGCCGCCGGGCTCAGCCAAACTGTCTCCCGGTTCAATGACATGGCCATTGCCGGCAAGGATGAAGATTTTCAAAAGGGCGAAAGTGCATTTGATCTCTATGCCGGTGATCCTGGTCACAAGCCTAATGCCTGCCTGGGGCCCGTTGCAAAGCCGCCTTTTTATGCCATGGAAGTGAAGGCAGGTGACCTGGGTACAAAAGGTGGGTTGCTAACCAACGAACACGCGCAGGTGGTTCGGCAGGATGGCACGGTAATACCTGGTCTCTATGCAGCAGGCAACAGCTCAGCATCGGTGATGGGTAACTACTATCCTGGCGCCGGTGGGACGATTGGCGCTGCCATGACCTACGCCTATATTGCAGCGATGGATGCTAAATATCGATGAGCCTGGTGTACCAATACGATAGGTTATCAGGGGAAGAGAACTGCGCCTGGTAATTGATCACGACATCAACGCTTCGTTAGCCAGCCCCTTTGGGGCGCAATTGCGGGCAAGTCGAGTGGCGCAGCGGGTCGCCAGCTTTGAGACTTAAACCCAGACCAGGTCGTCGTGGTGCTGTAGGCATTGAACTCGGGCGATGCGCGTACACGACATCATCGCCATAGCACCTTACTGTTAGCGTCCGTCGGCGAGAATTGTCCCCTGTAGGGCCTCCACCATGAAGTACACCTGGATGTAACAGAACTACGTCTCCCGGTTCGATTGTCCAGGAAACGATATCCCATTTGGCTCGCTCGGACTCTATATCGGGTAGCTGAGGCATTTCACCACCGAAGTAAGGGTGTCGCATGTCGTCGTTGACCACTGTTGGAAGAAAACCGTCATAGACAGTGTTGAGATGGGAGCCGCGCACAAATTCCAGGCACTCTTCTTTCGGTAACGGATCGAGATTGATCCACATTGAAGCAAACTGACGACCCTGAACAGGCCAATAGGGTAGGTCTTGATGCCAGGGCGTCGGGCCACAATTACCCCCCTCTTTAATAAAAAACTCATCCAAAAAGTACCAGATATTTTCCGATTCAATGAGCGAGCCGATGATGTCTGCAATCGGGGACTCGGTCAGTAATTGCCTGATTTCAGGCACATTCGGGTAGTTATGGACTGACTCGAGAAACTCTTCAGGCGTGCCCTGAAAGAAGCGCGCCATGGTTTCTGGTGTAAGCATAACTCGCTGGTAGGCCATGTCGATCAGCTGCAGCCATTCCGGGTGCAAAGTCTGCTTGATCAACACTACGCCATCTTCAGCGAACGTCTGTCGGGCCTCAGGAGTGATGAGGCGTTGCCAGTCGATTTCCTGGTCGGGCGTGACCTGCTGTTCACCGGGGGCCAGCCGGTAATAACCTAAAGGATCAATAGTGCCCATGATATTTTCTCACTGACGGTATTCGAATGATAAGGTCGTAGAGTAGCAACGCCTTCCAGCATATGCATTATAAACCCCGCGTCATTCCCATACTCGGTGACTACCCCGAGGCATCAATGAGCCACGATCCAGAGAACTTACTCCGACCCCGTTGTTTGTTTATCATTAGGAGGAGTAAAATAATGGCTTTGCAACATCAATCTGACTATGACGTAAAAGTGGTATGACGGCTAAGGAAAACGTGACAGAGGTCGCGCTCTCATCCGAATCACACATTGAGTGTCCCTACACAACTTATAAGACGCTGCACGGTAGCGGCCAGGTTGGATTCGACCCGGAGATTGGGTTGGCGGTGGTGGGCTACGATGACCTGGTCTCTCTGTCTAAAAATACGGCGGGGTTCTCATCGTCTATTTCGATCGATGACCAGGGTCCCCGACATATGGGGGTCGGTGAGGATCCTGTTCAGGACGATGTGGAGGAGATCTTCCAGGACGCGCATCCGATGGTGAATGCACTTTTCACGGCAGACCCGCCCGTGCACACGCGACACCGTAAACTGCTGAGCAAAGCGCTTAATCCGCGCCGAGTCCGCGCTCTGGAACCACACATTCGTGCAATTGCAGACGATCTTATCGACAAATTTGTAGCCAACGGAAAGGTTGACCTGTTACCTGAATTTTCGGTACCACTGCCTGTCACCGTTATTGCAGACGTTCTTGGCGTTGATCGGGCTGACCTGTGGACGTTTAAGGATTGGGGGGACCTGATGATCTCGGGTAACATCGACCTGCTGAACCATGAGCAGCGGCGGCGCGTGGCCAGTGCCGTTGTGGAGTTGCATCAATACTTTGTTCCGCGTATTGAAGCCCGCCGGGGCAACCCTACAGATGACCTGCTGAGTGAAATGGTCAATGCTCGTGAAGAGGGTGAGGAGCCTCTAAGAACTGAAGAACTGCTGCCTATTATTGATCAGGTGCTGTTGGCTGGGCACGAAACCACAACCAATCTTGTCGGCAATGGCGTGCTGGTATTGCTTAATAATCCAGTATTAGCGAATCGCTTGCGTGACGACCTGGGCGCTATTGATCGCTTCGTTGAGGAAGTGTTGCGCTGGGATCCACCAATACAGTGCACCTACCGGCGCGCAACGGAAGATTGTCAGGTGTCAGGTGCAGAAGTTAAAAAGGGCGATCTGGTGCTGCCGGTATGGGCCGCCGCAGGATACGATCCGTCCGTTTTCGCTTCACCGACAGAATTCGACATTGATCGACCCAACGTAAGCAAACATATGGGCTTTGGGCACGGCCCGCACTTCTGTGCGGGTGCCGAATTGGCAAGACTTGAGGCTCGAATTGCCTTCGAGGTCTTACTCACCCGGTTGCCGAACCTCACACTTGATGAAGCTAACAGCGATCTATCTCGGCTGCCTAGCTTTGCATCGCATGGTTACGAACGCATTTGTTTGATGTTCGATGGTGCATAACTGACAAGAACGTAAAGCTGACACGAAACCGGAGTGATGATGCGCACTAACTTATTTATTGCCAACTTAGCGCTGCTATTTTTCATAGAGCCTGTCGCTGCTTTGGATGCTCAGACGTTGTTCAGTCAGCAATGCTCTCAGTGTCACGGCGCAACCCTGGGAGGTAGCGCCCACGGTACGGCGCTTAAAGGACAGATTTTCAAGGACACGTGGGCTATCCAAAACTGGCAGGCGCTCGCCAGCCTTTCCAGCACGACGATGCCCCCCGGAGAACCGGACAGGC
>DTZW01000230.1 GCA_012961165.1 Gammaproteobacteria bacterium
GGTAATACCCAGGACATCCAAACGCTAGACCCCATTGAAGCCAGCTTCATGGTGTCGGGACCCTCGCTTTATGAAGCCGGCGCACTGTTCAACGAACTTCGGCTGACCGCAACACCTTTTTTAGCCTCTGGCGAGTTTTCGTTCAGCGGTTCCAGCCTCGATATCCCAGCGCTGAACGTACAGCTTGAACAAGGCACGATAGAAATATCTGCGACAGCGCCAGCGCTACCTGACACGGAGGGTATGCAATTAACGATAACGGCCAACCAGTTCAAACCCAACTTTCTTAAACCCCTTGCCGAAACCTGCGAGCTGACCGCCGAACCAATGGACGTTGACGCAGAGATCACCCTGATGGACAACGGCCAGCGGGTAGTCATTGAAACACGCAGTGCGACCTTGCAGCTAAAGGCTCAAGGTACGATCAATGAATCACCGGGCGACATTAACCTGACCGTTGTTGCCGAGAGCACCACCATGGCCGCCATCGGTCAGTGCTTCGACGTGAAACTGCCAGACCAGCCTGCCCGCGCATCCACCATCGTCACCAGGAAAGGGAATCTCATTGCCCTAAGCAAACTGCGCTTTGATTCAGACGTTGCAGAGATTAGCGGTCTGGCCAACATCCAACTCGCAGCAGAACTCTCTTTTGATACAACGTTGGACATCAACGTTCCAAACGCGCGCAAACTCGCTGATGGCCTGCTGGAAAATCCGGGGTCAGTCAGAGCGTTCCCGTTTGAGTCTTCACTGTCCGTGCATGGCTCCGAAAAATTACTTGAGCTTGACGACTTTGCGATTAGCTCCGGCAAACACACTGGCCGCGCTAGCGGTAGTATTGGCGAAGCCTTCACCTGGCATGGACTCGACCTTGAACTGACGCTGTCTGGGCAAGACCTGCGGCATCTTTTTACGGACGCAGAGCGAAAAGTCAGCCAGGTAAAACCCTATTCTTTAAGTACTACCCTCAAAAATCAGCAAGGCACCTGGGTCATTGAGCAGTTGCATGCTAGCGTCGCAAATTCCACGGTTAATCTATCAGCCCGCATTTCCAATGAGCCGCAGTACGCTGGCTCGGCGCTTCAAGTAAGCGCTGAAGGCAAAAATATTGAAAACCTGATTGGGCACTGGGTTGATTACCCGCTACCGTCTTTACCGTTTAGCGGATCCGCTGATGTGGACTTGACTGATGAGTACCTGCACTTTCAAAGCCTTAAGATTATCGTTGGAGAACACGAGCTCACCGGCACACTTTTTGTCGATAAACCACCGAATTTCAGCGAAACCAGTGGCAACCTGACGTTTAAAGGCCCAAGTGTTAACGAGCTTGCCGGATTCATGGGGCTGGAATACGAGTTCCTTGAACGCAATTACGACGGTTCATTCCTATTTAAGGGCACTGGGCAAGAGCTGATTCTGGACAGCCTGGAGATTACTGTCGGTGAGTCTGACCTTTCCGGGTGGGGGTCGCTGCAAAACACCCAGCCGCCAACCTTCGAGCTGGAGCTTAAATCCAAAGTACTGTACCTGCCGCTGATAGAACCAGCGCTGATCGCTAAGGAACAAGCAGCGGCACAACCCACTCAAGAAACTTCGGTATTTTCATCAACCGAACTGCCGACACAATGGCTCACGATGGCTGAAGGGGAATTACGATACGACGTGGCAGAGGTCTGGACTTCCGCTAAGTCCACCGCCAACTTTGAGCTAGAACTGCAACTGCTCGACGGGGAATTTAGAATAAACGAGTTCGACTGGGAAGGAGAATCCAAGGGGCAGCTTGATTTGACGCTAAAAAGAAACCAGGCAGAACTAGACCTGGAGATGACGGTCGAGAGCTCTCGTCTGCCGATTGTCTGGTTATTTGCCGGCGAGGCTACCCCATCCGATGACACCGTTTTTCACGCCAGTTTTGACACTACGGGTACCAGCGTCAAATCACTCATGGGTAATCTGAACGGTGCGATTATTTTCAACGGGGGCTCTGGAAAAGTAGAGGCAGGTTCGCTGGCCTTCATGTTCGGCGATTTTTTTCACACCGTGTCGCGAAAAATTATTGATAGAGGAGCCGATAGCCGCACTAACCTGAAGTGCTCTGGCGGTGGCATTCAGTTTGATAACGGCACAGCCAGATTAAAACCCGGCCTGGTGATACGCACAGACGAGGTTGACCTATTCGCTAGCGGGGAAGTGGATCTACTCTCAGAAAAACTCCACCTGGCGCTTATCACCAAGCCCGGAACCGGTATAGGTATCAGCGCGGCAAAAGTCATTGCGCCACGCCTGACGGTAAAAGGCACCCTCGCGAAACCAAGCTTTTCGGTCGATTCAAAGAGTACCGCGATATCAACTTATGCGGCTTTTATTTCAGGTGGTGCGTCGATGCTTGCCACTGGCTTATGGGACAGAGCTACCCGCAGCAAAGACCCATGCCACGACTTGTACAAACTGGCGTTGAAAGAGGTCCAGCCCGATCCCATGACTCGCAAATAGCGCGATAACCGCAAACACCGGCAGACAATAGCAGCCACCTAAAATCAGCGACACTAAAGCTTAGCGCTCCTGCGGCGGGGATTGACCATCGCCATTTGTCGCCGCAATAAAGCGCTAGGTTCCGCCCGTGACATAAAGGCATTGGCCCGTTACCCAACTGGAAGCAGGCGACGCCATAAACACGACAGCATGGCCAATATCATCCGGCGTTCCCAGCCTGCCCAGCGGTACACCAATGATTTTTTCAATGGACGCACCTTCTGGAAAGTTAGTCGATTCATTGAAATTCTTTGTTGGAACAGGCCCCGGGGCGACCGCATTCACCCTGATTTTAGGGGCAAGCTCTAATGCAAATGTCTGCGTCAGGCTGTTAACAGCTGCTTTGGACGCACCATATGGCCCGTTCTTCACACTGCCCTGCGATTTGGCTGAACTGGAGGAAATATTGATGATTGCCCCCTCTTCCATATTGTTAGCCGCCACCTGGCAGGCGATAAATACCGCCTTAAGATTCAGATCCAGCTGAGCGTCCCAGCGATCCTCTGGGGTCCTGGTCAGGTAACGCGGTGTTGCATCCGGCAAACCTCCGGCATTGTTCACCCAAACGTCAATGCCCCCTCCGGCGACAGCCTGGGCCGCAAGATCTTCAACCTGTGCAGTGTTAGTCACATCAACAACGACTGTGGTGGCCTGTCGCCCTAGCGCTTCAATTTCAATCGCAAGGCTATCCAGGTCTTCCTGGGTTCTCGAGCTAATCACCAGGTCCGCCCCTGCCCTTGCCAGCTGCAAAGAAATGCCACGGCCAATACCTTTACCTGCGCCAGTTACCACTGCGCGTTTGCCATCCAACCGAAACGGATCAGACATCCTTAACCCTCAATTTGATCAATTTAGACGCTTACCATACTGACATGCCGGCACAAACGAAACACCCGCGTAACCTGGTTATTTACTGGGCAGTAAAGCCGCCATCTACACTGAGCACCGAACCCTGGCACAGACTGGAATCAGCTGAAGCAAAAAAGAAAATCGCGCCTGCTACTTCGTCCGCGGTACCCATACGACCAATAGGCATGGTGCCTTTGAGCATTTCTTTTGCCTCACTTTT
>DTZW01000231.1 GCA_012961165.1 Gammaproteobacteria bacterium
GCAGCGTCGTACATGGTTTTTATTTCTTCCAGTATGACCTTTGCCAGCCGGTAGTTATCGGTCATGCCGACGTTAATGACATTTCCCGTGTAACCTTGGGCTGACCTGTATTCAGAGGTGTCCTCAGGGTCGGTTAGCTGCCACCGGTCTGCCTGACCAAGGGATTGAATGATGGCATTGGCGTGACCCGGCAGGTTGAACTCAAGAATGACCTCGACGTGATGTTTGTTCGCATGTCGAAGCAAATCGACAAACTCGTTTCGAGAAATGAACCCGGCATAGTCCTGATGATCGTCTCCCCATGCGGGATACAAGGCCCTTAGTGTGCCATCCGGTTTGTATCGATGGTACGAGCGACGGGCGCCAACGATGGTGAGTTCAGGTACCGATTGAATTTCCAGGCGCCAGCCTTCGTCGTTGGAAATGCCTAATTGGAGTCGGTTCATCTTATAGGTCGACATGACCTCTATCGTTTTCTTTATCTGGTCCAGGGGCTGGAAGTGTCGTGCAATATCAAGAAAGAAAGCGCGATGTTCAAAGTCAGGTGTGTCGGCGACTTGAACTCTGGGGAAGGTACAACCCGCTTCCTGAAGACGGATTAATTGACGAAGTGTCTGTATGCCATAAAACACCGCCGGTTCGTTCTGCCCTACAATATTGATGCCGTCAGTGGCAGTGTCCAGTTGGTACGACGATTCGATGGAAGGTTCGATCGAGAGGTAAATTGGGGTGCCTTCCCCAAAAACACCCATTTGAAGTAGCAGTTTTCTGAGATAAGTGGCTTCGCTATTGAGAGAGGTATCAGCGACATGCAGGCTGGTGACGTTAATCTCCCCGGAGGACAGAATCTGTTGTCTTATCGCAGGGATGATTTCGTCCGGGGCTGACTCAAGCGGTGCAGCAAGGTGGTGATCTTGTTGCGGAGCGTGGGCACTGACCCAGGTATTCCGTGGTCTGGTCAAAGGTACCAGGTCTGGTTCAAGTAACACCGGGGTGCCAAGCAGGTGTTCGCTGCCATCAATTAATAGGGTTACATGAAAACCCTGTCGGGCAACGAGTTTCATGCCAGAGAACAGCCAGTTCTTAATCTGGATGTTGATTGAGGCACCAGGTTCCAGTGCCTGCCATTGTGCCGTGGGTTCAAGGAATCCGTACCGACCGTCAAGAATCGTTTGTCTAACCCGTTTTTCTGCTTCGACAGGGGACACGCCCGCTGAAAAATATAAGCGCCATTGCCGACCGATCAAACCGCTGCTGCGGTTCGTGATCTGAAGGAAGGTGATAACGCTATCACGCTCCGGTTGCTCAATAATCTGTACTGCGAGGTCGCTGGCGTTCAATTTTTGTGGTGTTAAGCCTCGTGGCTATCAGCCTAGTGAAACTGGTCGGCATTCTTGAGCATATGCGCCGGTCCATGTGGATTGTTGATGGCGGCATTCTCGCCGTAGATCGATTCTTTCATGCGCCCATAAACTTTTCTGTTTGCACCAAGGCGTGCCAGTTCAGCGGCGCGACTAATTGCGTTTTCCAGTAATGATTCCAGGGGGTGCGCCTGTTGTGCAACACCAGAGGCAACGGCGTCCGGGCCGGTCCAGCGTCTTGCTAGCTGTACGGTTTCAAAAAAGGTATTCATGGGAAGTTTGTGCCGAAAAAGCGCAAGCTCTGGATTGGGAATAACCATGCCAATCTCGACTTCGTTTGCACAGGCGAATCCGCGGTCTTCTCTCATAAAGCGGATGTCGTGACAAAGGGCGCACATAAAACCGGCGCCGAATGCATGGCCGTTTATAGCGGCGATACTTGGTACGGGAAGGGTAATGATTCTGCCCATCAGGGTCATAAACTCAGCGCCGAATGCGTCTCTGTCTCCACCTCGATGCTCGCCTTCTGACATTCGCCATTCAAGATCCAGACCGTTGGAAAAAAACTTTGCTGAAGACGAAGTGGTGACTAAAGAAGCGGCTCCTTCTGATGCCTCGACTTCATCCAGCGCTTTGCTGAACGCCCTGACAAAGGTTGTGTTCCATCTGTTTTCGTCATCATCCATGGTGAGAACGAAAACCTCACCCTCTCTTTGTAGGTCTATCAAGATACTGGTCCCGATTGAATTTTCCCGATCTTATCAGTGTTTGAAGGTTTTGTGTTTCCTGATCAGCATCCGCGTGACTGCCTGTCCTGGGGGAGCTTCATTGCTGGTGTATTTTTTGAAGGATAGACGGAACTCACCCTGGGCCGCCTGATGCTATTGATTACGGTGGTTGGGTATACACTTTTTACCGGTGCGACTGCCTTGTCCCCGAATGCGGAGGCCTTTGTTGTCTTTCAGATTTTTGCCAGATGCTTTGGGTCAGCAGAAGTACTGATTGCTGCGGTAGTCATTGCAGAAGAATTTGCCCCGGAAAACAGAGGATGGGGTATAGGGGCCCTTGGGGCTTTGCAGGCAGTAGAGCATGCCCATGAACCGGTCATGAAAAATATTGGCGACCTGTTTAGCAATGTTCCCAGACGTACAATAGGTCTTTTTGGTGTTGTGTTTGGCCTCGCGCTCGCCGGGAGTACTGCCGGTTTTTTTGCACCCAAGTATTTGCAGGATGTGCATGGCTGGGAACCGTCCAGCATCGCAATGCTTAACCTCGCTGGCGGTGCGCTGGCTATTCTTGCCGGAAACAGCAGGCAGGCGGCTTGAGGAAATCTCACCGGATTGACAGCGTGTTTGTTGGCGCTCGACCTCTCATTGTTAACACGGCGGTGATATGCTCCAAGGCCTTGGGCATTTGAAATAGAAGATTAAGCATGGCGACATGATGGAAGGTGGTTTCTGGTAATGGAATGGGGAAGAGCACGTTTGATAGATTCAGTTAGCGAGGAACAACACAGATGAACGCGAATCAGTATCGGTTGATGTTCATCCCTTTGCTCGCAACCCTCATTCTGGGAGGGTTTGTGACCACTGTTGGTCTGCTGACAGAGCCAGCGGCGCTCAAGTACGGTGTTGAACTCACCGATATTGCGTCCCAATTTACCTGGTTCACCGGCGGGGTTTTCGTTGGTGGTATTCTTGCATTCTTTGTTTTTGACTACTTCGCGATCAAGCCAGTCATCCTATGGAGTTATGTTGTCTCCGTCGGATTGATCATCTGGCTACACTTCAGTGCTCAATACTTCTTGCTACCTTTCCTGCTCACCGCTATTGGTGCATTGATGGCCATTGTAATCTGCGGTGGTGTCACGGTAATCACCCAGCAGTGGGTCGCCAAACAGCGACAGATGATCATGGTATCGCAGGACGTGATGTTCAACGGCGGGGGGATTGTCTTCTCAGGTGCAGCGACCTGGTTTGTTCTTAACCAGTTCGAATGGACGTCTGTTTACCTGATTGTTGCGGTATTGATCGGCATAGTGGTGCTGCTTACGGCAACCTCTTCATTTGAACCGGTGCTAGAGCCGGAAGAAGAAGTGGACGTGGTTGGCACCTGGAATGCCGGCATCATCCTGGTTGGCATCACGCTTCTGCTCTTTATGATGGCAAAAATTTCAATCTTCGTGTGGGCCCCCCAGTTTATACAGCAGACGTTCGGTGTAGGACCTGAAGTCGGCGGCCGGTTTATGACTAATGTCTTTGCCGCAGCTTTCATTGGTAGCCTGCTGGGAACCTGGGCCGCTTCAAAGGTTGATGTGAAGTATCTTTTATATTTTTTCGTGTTTGTGTCGCTGCTGTCGGTGTTTGCTCTGACGGTCGTTTCATCAACTTCTATCGTGCTGTTACTCGCCTATGGTTACGGCATCTCGGTATCTGCCACCTACAATTCTTATGTTACCTTTGGCTTGTCCTTCGTTGAGCAACCGTCACACAAAAATGTTGTTTACCTGCAGCTGATGAGTGGGCTGGGTTCGACTTTTGCACCTTTTATCAGCAGCTTGATTGTAGACGTGACCGATTCAACTGCGAGTGTCCTACAATTCTGCTTCGTCACATTGTTTATCGTGGCGATTTCCCTGGTCGTCTGTCACGTGCTGCATCACAGGATTATCGGGCCGCGGTCGGCTGCGCTTACCTGATTGCAATCGGGTTAATAATCATTTGTACAGCGCCACGTATCTTTGCTTGTCCAAGCACGAACAGGAATTCATAGGCCTCGTCCCTGATCAGTGGCCCGGTGTTCATGGCTTCAAAAATATAGATGCCATTTTCCTTCAGGTAAACCACATGACCCTGATAAGGCCTTTCCGCTACCTGTGAAGGAATGACGTCTACGCCCCAGGTATCAGCGCCGACAGCCACCACCTTTTTGCTGGCCATATAAGCTGCAACTTCTTCAGATTGTCCAGGTTCAGCTGTTGCCCAGGCGACAGGGTCAGATTCAAACATCGCGTCTGTCCAGCCCGTGTGGAACAAGACAACATCACCTTCCCTGATCGGCGTCCCCTGGCTTTTTTCCACTGCTTTTACATCTTCAACTGAAAAGTACTGACCTGCTTTTAGGTGGTCGATGCCGTAGTGGGCAGCGATATCCAGCACGATGCCCCGGGTCACGATTGGGGGTACATTCTCAATGCCAAGTTTCGTTAAACCTCCGATCGCAGAAAAATCTTTGGCGTTGTTACAGTTGTAGTACACGCCGTTTTCCCCAAGGTGACCGAGGCCGTCAATTTGCGAGCCTATACCTAGCCAACCACTGAAAATATCGTCGTTGTAAGTCATGTTGTGGAAAGGTCGTGCACCTTCCTGCTGGTTTGGTTGTACTACGGTCAGTGACAAGCTTCGGGGTGGGAAAGCCGGTGTATCGGCGTCAATGGTAAGACCCAGTGAATAGGTTTTTCCTGTCTTGACCAGTTTGGCGGCCGCGAGCACCGACATTTCGGTGATTCTGTTGGCTGCACCAATCTGGTCGTCGGCGCCCCATTCGGAGGTCTTGCAGTGCGAATCAGCCACAGCATAAAGCGGCAGTAGTAGCAGAATGATTAGTGTCTTCATAGTGTTGTCCTTTGGTTAAATTTAGCCTTGTTCAATAGGGCGATAGACATCGAGCTCAGTTCAGTCACCTGACAATTTATCTTCGTGCTTCCTGCTTCGTGCTTAGGGGTGTAGGCAGCAGGCAGGACCATCGCGTCCTTTCGGGTGTCTTTGGGTGCCTGTAGATCATCCGGCGCTAGAGCGCTGTGCCTCCATCGACCGGCAATATGGCGCCTGTGATCCCGGCACCCATATCCGAGCAGAGAAACAGTGACAGGCCTGCGACTTCGTCCACCGTGTTTAGTCTCTTGATCGCAGCATCCTGCGCGTAATTTTCTTTAAACTGCTGGTAGGTGATGCCTGCTGATTCTGCCGCTGCAGGGCCGGCCTCTTTCATCAGGTCGGTCTCAATAGCCCCTGGGCTGATGGCATTACTCGTAATACCTTTGGCGCCATTTTCCAGCGCGACCGCTTTGGTGAATCCATTTAGGGCATGTTTAAACGTAATATAATGGGCGACGTTTTCTTTGTTGGCCTGTTTTCCTTCGACGGAAGAGATGTTGACGATGCGACCCCAGCGACGAGGTTGCATATCCTGGAGCGCAGCCCTGGTGGCCCAGAATGCAGAATGTAATATCCACGATGCGGCTTCCTGCCACGCTTCGTCACTGAGTTCGGAAACCGGCGCAAAACCGCCGGATCCACCCGCATTGTTAACAAGAATATCGATCTTCCCGAATTGCTCGATTGTTTTTCCGATGAACATCTCTACGTCTTTTTGTTTTGTAACATCGCCGGCTATAAAAATAGCCTTGTCACCTGCGGCCATTTCTTTCAGCGCCTGCTGACCTTTTGCTGGATTTCTCCCATTAATGGCAACGCTGGCTCCTGCGGATAGCAGAATCTCTGCGATGCCCCGACCGATACCACGGCTACCGCCGGTGATAGCCGCAACTTTGCCTGTTAGATCGACTGTACCTGTCATTGATTCACCTGTGTTGAATAAGCACTTACTGTCTCATCTTGAATGAAAAAAATCATGCACTTTGGTGTTAATCTAGTTCCGGCTTTGCCGCGGCTTTGCCGTTTTATGACAACTACAGAGTAAATAAGGTGCTGTATGGCTGACGAGATTCAGGAATTGCTTGAGCGGAATAAATCCTGGGCTAAAAGGATCGAGCAGGAAGACCCGGGGTTTTTTGCGCGCTTAACCAAGCAACAAAAACCCAGGTTTCTATGGATCGGTTGTTCTGACAGTCGTGTGCCAGCTAACCAGATTACTGGCCTCATGCCAGGTGAAGTATTTGTTCACCGTAATGTCGCAAACGTGGTACTGCAGACTGATTTGAATTGCATGTCAGTCGTCGAGTTTGCAATCAAGCAGATAAAGGTCAGGCACGTCATTATTTGCGGGCATTATGGCTGTGCGGGTGTGACAGCTGCCTTAGAAGGCTCGACCGAGGGTATTGTTGACCACTGGCTCAGTGGCATCCGCAGTTTGTCTTCCCAGCACAAGGCTGAGTTGGAATCCCTGGCGCCCGAAGCAGCGCAATCGAGGCTTTGCGAGCTCAATGTGATTGACCAGGTCAGGTCGCTCTGCCGCACGGGTGCTATTAATGATGCCTGGAGACGAGGGCAGCAGGTTGATGTTCATGGGTGGGTCTATGGGCTTGAAGATGGGCTTATCCGTGATCTTGGTATCCGGATTACCTGCCCGGAAAACCTGGAGCGAATTGGTAACGTCTGACCCGTTATACAAGCTTGCAGCCCAGCGGATCTGAGTTGATAGACCAGTTGACCGGGAATCGCAGTAGAAAATCCCTTTTTAGCAGTTATTGCAGGACTGTTGATTCGTATACCAATCAGTACAATGCAGACTTCTAAATGACCCTGAGAACATAGATGAGCCACTATGACGTAATAATTGTAGGTGCGGGAATTTCCGGTATCAGCGCGGCAGTTCATATTCAAAAGACCTGCCCGGGGAAATCATTCACGATCCTGGAAGCCCGTGAAACGATTGGCGGTACCTGGGACCTGTTTCGGTATCCTGGCGTCCGGTCTGATAGCGACATGCATACACTCGGGTTCAGTTTTAGACCCTGGACAGAAGCAAAATCGATTGCAGATGGCCCGTCAATTCTCAAATACGTCAATCAGACGACTGACGAGTTTGGGCTCCGGGATTCCATCCAGCTTGGGACCAAAGTCAGGAAGGCCGAATGGTCAACCGAGGAATCCAGATGGCAGCTGACAGTGGAGAAATCAGATGGTGAAACGGAAACCCTGACTTGCGGCTTCATCGGTATGTGCGGCGGTTACTATAACTACGAGCAGCCGCATGACCCAGAGTTCACTAACATGGAAAGTTTCCAGGGCAAGATCGTTCATCCCCAGTTCTGGCCGGAAGGCATGGATTACAGTGGTAAAAAAGTGGTCGTGATTGGAAGCGGCGCGACGGCAATGACGTTGGTGCCTTCCATGGCAGAAAAAGGAGCGCAGGTGACAATGGTACAGCGTTCCCCAACCTACGTTGTGTCACGTCCGGACCATGACAAAATAGCGAACGTTCTCCGCAAATGTCTGCCGGATAGCTGGGCCTATGCAATAACCCGGTTTAAAAACACGTTGCTGCAGGGCTACTTCTATCGGCAAACCCGTGTAGCTCCGAGCGTGATTAAGAGAAAAATCCTGGATGGAGTCAGAGATCATCTGGGTAAGGAAGTCACCGAAAAGCATTTTACGCCAAGTTACAATCCCTGGGACCAGAGGCTTTGCCTGATACCTAACGGAGATCTGTTTAAAGCGATCAACAAAGGTGATGTCCAGGTTGTAACAGAACAGATCGATACTTTTGCTCAGGATGGTCTGAAACTTAAAAACGGTGAGGTGTTGCCTGCCGACATTATTGTGACGGCGACTGGCCTGAAATTAATTGTGCTTTCCGGAGTCGAGTTTGTGGTTGATGGGCAAACGGTGGATGTATCTGAGACCTTTTCCTACAAGGGGATGATGTTTTCAGGCATTCCAAATATGGCGCAGACTTTTGGCTACATCAATGCTTCATGGACGCTGCGTGCAGACCTGACATCTGAGTATATTTGTCGCCTGTTGAACTACATGGATGAGGTTGGGATGAAGCAGGCGACGCCAACACTACGCGCCGAGGATGCTGGCATGCAGGTGCGCCCCTGGATTGATGACTTCCAGGGAGGCTACATGACACGTTCAATGCATTTGTTCCCGCGGCAGGGTGAAGGACCCTGGCGAAATACCCAGGACTTTGCCGTGGACAAGAAAATGGTACGCAAAGCGCCAATTGCCGACTCGGCGTTGAAATTCTCGAACCCGATGGGTGAGCCTGGTGGGGCCTTCTCTGGTGGGGCTTTCTCTGGTGGTACTATCTCTGACGGGGTATCGCAGAAAGAAAAATCGGCGGCCTAGGTAGTAAGCCCCGATTACCGGCGACGGTTTTGGAACTCCTCGGTCGTGTTAACTCTTGGGTAGTCAGTGTTAGGTATTGGCACTTCAAGGAAGTCGCACAGTGGCTTCCAGCCATTTTTAGCCTCGAACACCAGAAGCCTGTCGGCGGACACTTGGTCAATGACTGATTGATTGTGCCGGTTAAAGACTTCGATTACGTGGCCTCGGTCTTCCATTTTGTTATCGAAGATCGGTTTCCAGATAATATCCATTGCCCAGTTTCCAAAGGCCCGGAGGTTTTCGTCTTCGGAATTTACCATTGCGCTGGAGTTGGGGTAGATAGTGTTCATGACGCTGTCGTACCAGCTGTCCGGGTCTCTCAGCGACAGCAGGATTTTTGAGTCAGGAAAATGAGCGGCCTGCTCACGCCAGAGGTTGCACGAAGGCCAGTCAACGCTTGACTGGTAACCGTGGAACAGATGATCCCAGTCGATGTTGATGCCGCGGTGAGCATCCGCCCATAGCTGAATGTGGTCTGGATGCTGGCCTACTTCCATCATGTGGTAACACTTCTCGAAACCTAGTTGTTCCAGGGCCATTTTCAAAGAGAGAGTACCTGTCCTGCCAAAACCGGCACCAACTACTTTGAGTGTCATAGTTACCACTTAGAAATCGATGCGAACGCCAAGTGTAGCAGTTCGAGCTTTGTTTGGTCGCGCGCCATAAGGGTGTCGACCGAGGATGTCTTCTTCACCGGTAATATTCTCAACTTTACCGTAAAGGTCTACTTTCTCCGAAAGAGCGTAATGTGTGCTGAGATCGACGGTCAACGTATCGTCGGTTCTCTCGAATGCGTTGCAGGAAGCCCTGACACAAACCTCATCGACGAAGTTAACATTGATGTAGCTGGACCATTGGTCCTTGAGGAAGCCAACGCTCAGGTTGAATTGATGTTCCGGGATGTAAGGGATGGGATCACCTTCTGAGACATCGCCAAAAAAGGCTGTATCTGCAACGTCAGAATCAAACTCACTGTCGATATAGGTGTAAGTGAATGTAACGGGAATATTGTAATTGCCAGTCCTGCTAAGGTCAGTTGTGAACAAGAATTCGATGCCTTGCACGGTCGCTGCATCTCCATTAAACGCGTCGCCAATGGTGCAATCTGAACCTGATGAAGCTGTGCATTCACCCAGCAGATTGTCGTAATCACTTAGAAAATAGATGGCCTCTGCAGAATTTCGCCCACCGTTATACCTAAATCCCAATTCGTAGTTAATCGCTTGTTCTTCGTCAACGTCTGGAGAATTGCTTGGGGCTGTGAATCCCTTATGGATTCCTGCCACCAGGGTAGTGGATTCAGACAGGTTATAGAGTAGGCCGAATCCTGGCAGCCACACCTGGGTGTGGTTGCTTCGCGTGTCGCGAATATTTGAATCCGCACGCGATGATGGGCTTGTTGTGCGCCCGTCTCGAGTCTCCCATCGAGTACGTTTTTGTTCGATATCTTCATAGCGTAAACCAGGTGTTAACACCCAGTTGCCAAGTTCGATGGTGTCCTGAATATAGATGGCGAGGGCTTCGGCTTCCTGGACCCTGTTTCCTGCATTGCCCAGTAAACCCAGGTCATCAAGAATAAGGCGTCCGCCTTCCTGGTGATAGTTGCTGTTGCGCTGCAATCGATCTTCTTCGTCTTCGTGATGCCGGATACCAACTTCAATTTCGTGGGACGCTTCGCCGCGAGTGAACTGCCAATCCAGGCCGAGCTGAACTCCCCGGGAAAAGTACTCCCTGGAGTTTGAACGAAGCTGGATACTCCCGGCGGCAGTATCTGCACCATCAAGGATTGCCTGCAGATCTTCAGTGCTGTACTCGCCCAGATTGCTTTTTTCATTAATCGCCGAGACGACTTTTGCCCAGCTCGTGCGGCCAAACGATTCTGCGGAAGCGCTGCCATCGATATCAAGGCCCTCGGTTTTGAACCAGTCACGTTGGTGATCGTTGTTATAGGCGGTAGCCGAGAATGAGACCGAGCCATTAATGTCAAAGCGATAGCGGATAATCTGCTGGTCGTGTTCTGTCTTTATATTATCAAGCGCAGATAGACCGTAGCGACGTAAAGCGTTATCACTGAAGTTGTCGTCGGTCAGGCCGAGATAACTTTGGTTTGATTGCTGTTCTGCATATTGGAGTTTGAGTTCCACCGTATGCCGATCATGCTTATAGCCGAGCTTCACGGTGTAGTCCTTTACATCAAGCCCAGTGTCTTGGTTACTGCGATCAATACTCTGGAATCCATCGGACTTCCACTGATGGGTTTCCACCATAAACCCGAAGCCGTTACTGCTGGTGCCGCCGTAGGTGGCATGAATGCGATAGGTATGATCTTCACCGGCTTCGGCCTTCAGGGATCCGCCGCGAACTGATGGGATCGGCGTCGATATCATGTTCATTGCCCCACCGATGGTATAGGGACCCTGCATGATCGCAGCCGGACCTTTCAAGATCTCGACGGCGTGCATGCGCCCCGCGGTTGGGAAGTAATAGGCAGATGGCGCAGAGTAGGGTGCCGGTGCGATGAGCACATTGTCCTCAAGCAGGGTTATCCGACCGCTTCTTTCTGTTGCTACACCACGGATACTGATGTTCGGTCGCAGGCCGTAGCCGTCTTCTACCTGCAGGGAAACTCCCGGTGCCTGTCTGAGGATTCTCTGGATGTCAGAGTAAGATTGTTCCTGTAACTGAGCTTCGCCGATATATTGGGCGGCACCGGTAATCTGGTGCATGTCGGTTCGCTCGCCAACGATGGTGATTTCATCAAGGAACGATGCGTCGGTGGCAAGCGCAACCTGGCAAAAGAGGAGGGCAAGCGTGGCGATTAAGACTTCGAATTTCACAGTGGTGACTTGAATAGCGGACAGGCTTACAAATTATCCTAAATGAGAATTATTATCAAGAACATAATGCGAACAATTCTCATTAGCAAATCAGATGATAAAGCCCAGCCCGAGAAATACCAATAACCCAGCGACTGTCGTTAAGAGAGTCGGTACTCGTAGACCTGCAGAAGAGGCACCCAGCCAGAACCCACTCAGTAGTACGATTAGCAGACCGAGAGCCATCAGTTTCTGCAGGTCTTTGAAAAACAAAGGCCCATGGCCCTTGTGCAGCTCTACCAGGGACTTAATCAGATCGGGCTGGTTCAGTGTCGCTTGTACTTCATTTTGGTGAATGATGAGCTCGTAGTAGTCGGCAGAAGTTGGTCGGGTAATGAACTTCTTGCCAGAAACTTTGATGTACTCGAAATCGTGGTCGATCCCGTTCGCATTCAAAAGCTCGCGGACATCACTGTCTAGCGTGCCAGAATCTGCGGAAAGGGGTTTCGTCGCGGACAAGGAGACGAGTGTCGAATCAACTGAGCCTTTGACGCCGAGTAAGTAAAGACCACCAGAAGCTGCCATCGCCAGCAACATCGGAAGGAAGAATGCGGCAACATAAAGATGAATCTTGATCCAGAGACTTCGCATTTAACTTCCTACAAACAGCGGTTAATCAGGAGAGCGACTCTAGCATCTGGGAGGTTATCTCAGGAAGCAACAAATCGTTTGCGCGCTCTCGCTTAGGAATTGAACAGTAACCCTGACATCCCAGGACCAATAAAGAGGCCGTATGCCCGGTTATCAGGACCTTTGTGGATTAACTTTGATATGCTTGATTACAGAAACTGTTACAGACTACATTTATTTTAGACAACAATTATTTTTAGGAATAAGGGAAACACAATGGCTCAAACCCACGATCACGAAATGGTATCGATCTATCCTTTTTCAGATGAGGAAGTAGATCAATTAATGACTAACTCGGTTGAGTGTGTCCTCATGTGGGCAACCAAAGATGGATGGCCTGTTGGGGTTACTCATGCCTTTGTCTGGCACGATGGAAAAATTTGGATCACATTTTCAGAGCACAGGCATCGAGCAGCTGCGATTAAGCGGGATCCGCGCGTATCCGTGAATGTTAGTGCGATGGGTTACGGTCCTAATGCAACGGCAGATTTGCCAGGTGGCGCCATTACGTTTAAAGGTACGGGCGAATTCTTCGACGATGAAGACACTAAAAAATGGTTTTATGGGGCGTTGTCACAAAAGTTGAACCCTAACAACAAAGACGGTGAAGATTTCTTTTACAACCTGCTCGATTCTCCACTGCGAACGATTCTTGCCGTTACGCCTACCAAGAAAATTATGTACAACGGTACTAAAGCTGGGAAACATATGGCTGGTGCAATCGATGAAAGCGAGCTGGGTGAACCTCTGGCCGTTGACAAAGAGCGCATGAATAAGGCGCGTGCAGCGAAAGGTCTGGCGCCAAGAGACAAAGTTTGAGTGTAGTCCAGCGGGTCCGACGCTACTTTAGCTAAGTACAGTCTTGCCCGTGGGCCCCTTGCTGATTGTTCTGTATAATGACTGAATACCCCCGTACTTACAGCCGGTGACAAAGATTTGAACGCCTATCTTATTGCTTACGCCATACACATTGCCGCAGTTTGTCTTTCCGGCAGTTTCTTTTTGGTGCGTGGTATATGGATGATTCAGGAGAACACTTTACTGGAGAAGAAAATCGTTCGAATTGCGCCACATGTCATTGATACTGTTCTCCTTATTGCAGGTGTGGTTCTTGCGACGCTAGCGCAGCAGTATCCGGGAATAGATTCATGGTTAACTGTGAAGGTTCTGGCATTGATTGCCTACATTGTTTTGGGTGTGTTTGCACTCAGGCGGGGTAAAACGAAGACTGCTCGGGTGAGATACCTGGCCGCGGCCATCGCAGCGTTTGGTTTTATGGTGAGTGTCTCCTTAACCCGAAGCCCGCTGGGATTCCTGTCTTAGTAAGATAAGCCTAATCCAGTTAGAAGTTGCTGGTGATGTCTGTGAGGCTAGCCGTCCGAAAACTGACAACAGCGAGTTACTTTTTTCGATTCGCCTCATAGGCTGCGGCAATTGCTGCTAGCCGGGCATCGTCGAAGCGACGCCCAATAAATGACAAACCAATAGGTAAGCCGCGAATATCTCCCATAGGGACAGTCAGGTGTGGGTGCCCGCCAACAGCTGGAAAGCTTGAGATCGAAGGGCCGTGAAACGTATCCCCGTTGACATCGTCTATTGTCCACGCTGGTCCTCCAGTAGTGCCAATGAGCACATCCAGTTTGTTCGCACCGATCAGGCGATCTAGTCCGTCTTCACGTGCTGCCTTTCTAATTGCACTAAGTTTTTGTTGGTATTCAACCTCTGTCAACGGAAGTTCGTTGGCTTTCAAGAAAATACCCTGGTCGAACAGGGAGAGTTCTATATCTGACTGATTGTTGAATTGGATCAGTTTGGTGAGCGTTAACTGGTTGAATTTTGTTGGCAACCCTGCCAGGTAATCGTTGAGTTGGTGTTTGAATTCGTACAGCAGTACGTCATATTCGTCCTGGTTGAAGCCATCGTACGGTTTCGCCACTAAACCCGGGACAATCTCGGCGCCCAGGGATTCCAGCGTGGCGATGGCTGCCTCAAGCAACTCATCACGACGCGCATCAAAACCCTGAACCACGGAAAGTATACCGATGCGCTTGCCCTTAAGGTCTGCTGGGGCCTTGAGCGCCAGTAATTTGTCTCGGATTGGAGTGCTTGTTTCGGTTGAATTTCCGTCGATGTCGATCATTGCACCAAGCGTTATAGCAGCATCAATAACGCTTGTCGCAATGGGTCCCGCGGTGTCCTGTGTTGCCGCAATCGGCACTATCCCGAAGCCGGACACAAGCCCATGGGTTGGTTTGAATCCAACGACCCCGTTAAGGGAAGCAGGGCATACAATTGAACCATCGGTTTCGCTGCCGATCGCAACGGGTACGTATCCCAATGCGACAGACACGGCTGACCCGGAACTGGACCCGCAGGGTGAGCGTGTTACATCAAATGCATTACGCGTCTGGCCGCGAATACCACTCCACCCGGAAATGGATTTTTCGGATCTGAAGTTTGCCCATTCGCTCAGGTTGGCTTTTCCCAGTATGACGGCGCCCGACTCCCGTAACCTCGAAATAAGGTCTGCGTCGCGACCCGTCAGGTTATCTGTCAATGCGAGTGATCCTGCCGTTGTTGGCCATTCAATAGTCTCTATGTTGTCTTTGACCAGTATGGGAACGCTCCCTAGCGGAAGTTGTACCCGTTCGGCGGGGGACAGGCCATCCAGACGCCTTGTGCTTGCCACAACAGCGGGGCCGCCTGACACGATGACAGCGTGGTAGTCATCATCGGTCGCCTCAATCTTTTCAATCGCTTTTCGCGTTGCCACTGACGCGGATACGCCGGAAGCGAACTGTTTTTGTATTTCGGTAGCGGTCATTGGCGCGGCCTTGCAGTCTGGGTTGACGATAGCGGCCGCGAGAATTGAACCTGTAAGAACAAGCAGAGAGCGAATCATTTACGGCGTCTTATAAATCGTGCCAGCTTTCATGACAAAGCTCACGTCTTCAAGCAGGCTGACATTGGTGAGTGGGTCGCCTCTAACAGCAATAATGTCGGCATACTTTCCGCTTCTAAGGGAGCCAAAATTTTCCTGTTCCTTTAAAAGCGTTGCAGCGTTAATGGTCGCCGACTGCAATGCCTGGATAGGCGTCATTCCAAATTGGACCATGCGGGAGAGTTGCCTTGGGCTCTCACGGTGAGGGTAGATGCCAGCATCGGTACCCATCACCATTTTGACGCCCGCTACGACGGCCTTGCGAAAGTTTTCGCGCTGAATTTTACCGACAGTCCTTTCCTTGGCGAGGTTTTCTTCAAGAATACCTGCTTCGGCCCCCCGACCCAGAATATATTCGGTCACATAGATATCCATACTTAGATAGGTACCGTTTCGTTTCGCGAGTCTGATCCCCTCGGAGTCGATGAAGCTTGCATGCTCAATTGAATCAGCACCAGCAAGTATGGCTGACTTAATGCCTGCCGTTCCGTGTGCATGGGCAGCGACAATCTTGCCGCGTCGATGAGCTTCCTCGACCAGAATTTCCATTTCTTCCAGAGTGTACTGTTGAACTCCGACCTCGGTGCCTTTGGACATGACGCCACCCGTAGCGCAGAATTTGATAACGTCAGAGCCGTACTTGATGTTTTCCCTGACTTTCGCCGCGACCTCCCAGGGTCCATCCGCAGCGCCACGGCTTTTCAGTCCAAATTCGTGTGGCAGCAGGGTGCTGTCGCAGTGACCACCTGTGATACCGAGCGGCGGTCCGGCTGCAAAAATGCGTGGCCCATCGATAATCCCGTCATTGATGGCATCTCGAAGTGCGATATCACCATAATTTTTTGAGCCCAGGTTGCGAATAGTCGTTATGCCTGCCGTGAGCATATCCCTGGCGTTACTGACGCCGCTCAGTAGCGCAGCCTGGTCTGACTGTCCCAGCTTTTCGAAGCCATGCAATGATTGGTTACCCTCGATGTGAACATGTGAATCAACCAGTCCCGGTAAAAGGGTCATTCCCGCCAGATTTATCACCTGGTCACTGTTTTGGCGGCGCTCAATGTCACCCGTCATTGAAAGGATCCGATCGTCTTCGATCACGATGACGGGTGAATCGACATAATGGCCCTTTTCCACATCCAGGTAGCGGTCTGCAATGAGAAATGTCTTGGCGAATGACCATTGGCAAAAGGAAAGCGCGAGCAGAAGAAAGTAAATACGGTGCATTGTGAGCCCCTTAAAAGCACCACGAATTATAGCTGATTTGAGAAAAACGCAAGGCTTATTATTTGGCCTGTTTTGTAGGGTTATTTGCGATGTAGCCGGGGATTTTGGAGGTGACGAAGACCTTCCAATCACAGTGCGTTGGCGTTATTGTCCACGCTTTGTTGTTTACTGCAATATTTCGAATAACTGGGGGAAGCTTGATGAGTCAAATGGCGTACCGGACACTTAGTAAAAAACAGTTGGCACAGGCGATTTCGCTTGCTTCTATTCCAGTCGCGGCGGCTATACCCGGCGTAGCGGCGGCGGCAGATAAAACCATAATTGAGGAAATCGTTGTAACCGCCTCCAGGCGAGCTGAGAACGTACAGGACATTCCCATCAACATTACTGCTGTCAGCAGCGATCAGCTTAAAGAGCTGCGGCTGCATAATATTTCTGATATTGCTCATTATGTTCCTGGTCTTACCGTGGTTGACCGGGGCCCAAGGAATAACACTCCGGATATTTTGGTCAGGGGCCTGAACACGACGGGACTTGGCCCTGGATTTACCAGTGACACCGTCGCTAGTTACCTCGGTGAGATTCCGCTGCAGATCGATTTGATTCCCGTAGACATGGAGCGGGTGGAAGTGTTGATTGGGCCGCAGGGTACCCTGTACGGACAAGGCACCATGGGTGGCGCCATCCGGTACATCCCTGTTGAAGCAAACCTGAACGAGTTCGAGATAGATACCAGGGCCGACCTGAACTCCAATAGCGAGGCAGATGACCTGGGTCTTGAATATGGCCTGACGGTTAACATCCCCCTGATGGAAGATACCCTGGCGCTGCGGGTGAATATGGATCGTCGCGATGACCCGGGTTTCATCGATTATGATTTTGTTGTTATACAGCCAGGCATTTCCAATCCCGAGCCTGATTTTTCGGACCCTGCTGATGTGGCTGCTAACCTGCGTCAGGTCGATGATGCCAATGGTGAGAAAACCACATCCTACCGGGCGAACCTCCGCTGGTTGCCCACTGACGACATTGATATCAACATCTGGTACTACGATCAGGAAACAGAGGCAGAGGGTCGACAGATTGCGAATCGGTTATCTTTTAATACCGGTAAATACCAGGCAGGTTTGCGTTTCGAAGAACCAAACGATTTCTCCAACAACCTGGTCAGTCTGGACGTTTCCTGGGATCTGGGATTTGCAGAGGCGACATTCGTCTACGGCGAGTCAGAATATGAAGAACAAGGCCAAAGGGACCAAACAGACCTCCTGCTCGATTTTGAATATGGTTACGAATTCTTTCCGAGTTTTTCTGCATTCACGCGTGAAATTGTTGACCAGGAATCTGAAACTATCGAAATACGTTTGACTTCGCAGTATGAAAGTAAATTTTCCTGGACGATTGGTTACTTCGAAAATGAGCTTGATAGCTATGCGACCAGCGAGGAATTCACGCCCGGTTTTGACCAGTTTGCGGTAGATAATTTTGGTGGCGTCCAGCTTCGACCTGACAATCTGGAATATATTCAGATAACGGATCAGTACGAAAAAGAAACAGCGTTCTATGGCGAGTTGACTTACCAGGCTACAGATTACTTAAGCTTTACGGTTGGCTATCGGAATTATGAGTTTGAAGTAGACTCTCGCGGTGGGTTCGGATTGCCCTTGTTTGATACGGTGTTTCTCGGTGATACCCAGGATGCGATCAACATCGATTTTGGCGAAAATGCCGGAAAGGATGATGGCGACCTGATCAAATTCAATACAGCCTGGGATATTAACGACGACACGATGGTGTATTTTACCTACTCGGAGGGTTACCGGAATGGTGGCGTAAACTCTGTGCCTGAATGTACGCCTGATCAGATAGCCAGCGACCAGCAGCAACTATGTGCGCTCGCCAGCGAAGTCCTGATTGCCCCGGATGAGATTGAGAACTACGAGATTGGCTACAAGGGTTTCCTGAAGGATCGAACTATTTCCATTAGTGCAGCGTTGTACACCATTGACTGGCAGGATCTTCAGGTTTCGACCGTGACGGACAATGGCAGTTTGCCAATTACCGGCAACGGTAGTGAGGCCGAGAGCCAGGGCTTTGAATTCCAGGGGCGATGGTTGATCAATGAGAACTGGGATGCGGCACTCACTTACGCATACACCAATGCGGAGTTGACGGACACAGCACCGGGATTGGTTGGACCCTTTGACGCGCTCGACGGCACTCGACTGCCGGGGTCACCGGAGCATCAGGCGACGTTCAACATCACTTATAACACCACTATCTGGGATGGAGTTGATCTTGCGATCAACTACGGGGTTGTTTACACCGGCGGTATTTACAACATCCCTGGTGGAGATAAGGACCCATTGGTTGATCCGGACACAGGTGCGCCAGGCGACCGGGGCGGTGAAGAAATCCCTAGTTACGATGTTCACCATTTGTCAGCAACCTTCTCCAAGGATGCATGGCTGGTTCAGGCCTACGTTGATAACCTGACGGATGAATACTACGTTCTTGGAACCCGCACCAGCAGAAGGTTCCTGCAGGATGAGCAAACAGGGCCAGGAAATTCTATTAATGGGTTCACTCTCCGGAGTTATGGTCAGTACGTCGGCGCGCCCAGGAATATGGGTGTCAGGCTAAGTTACCAGTTCTAAACCGTCTCCGGGTGTCCCCGGCGCCATCGGGGACACTAATTCCATCGTCTGGGTAATGCCTGAAACGCTAAAAAAACTCACCAAGAAAGCCGCAATAGCACTTAATAACGGTGCGTTTGCAGAGCTGGAGTCCTGTGCGAAACAGATTCTCCAGCTGGATAACACCTATGCTGATGCATGGTTTTTCCTGTCTTTGTCCGCGACTGAAAGACGCAAGGTGTCGGTGGCGATTGAGCTGGTCGATAGCGCGCTAAGGCTGTCGAGCCGTAACACAGAATATGTTGCCCATAAGGCACGCCTTCACACGATGGCTGGACAAAAAGAAGCTGCTGTCGCGGCTGCCGATTATGCCATGACCCTGGGACCGGACCGGCCGTTGATCCTGGACACGCTGGGTGTAGTTTATAGCCGGTTTGAAATGCACGAGCGGGCAAGAGAGGTTTTAAAGCTCAGTGTCAAAGTATCGCCAGACAACGCACAGTTTCAGTTTAACCTGGCATCAGTCGAACAGTTCCTTGGTAACGCAGCTGGTGCGGAGGAAGGTTACCGGAATGCGATCCGTGTGAAGCCAGACTTTTATCGTGCTTATTGGGCACTATCGGAACTGGAAAAAAACCTGGGTGCATCAGGGCGTTTGCCAGGCCTTGAGGAGCTTGTAAAGCGCACGAACCTGTCACCGGAAGACAGGTTGTACCTCGGTCATGCCATCTCACGCGAATATGAAAAGACCGGTAATTATGACCGTGCATTCCAGTCGCTGAGTACAGGAAAGGAAGGGATGCGGGCGAAGGTCGACTATCGCGTTGCGGGCGATAAGAAGCTGTTTGAAGCCATGAAGCAGGCTTTTCCTGTAGACGGCGAATATGCGCCTGGCGACCTGGGTAACCAGAATATTTTTGTCCTTGGCATGCCTAGAAGTGGAACTACGCTGGTTGATCGGATACTTAGCACGCATTCCAGGATAGTTTCCATGGGCGAGGTTCAGTATTTCGCCAGGGCCATGAAAGAGGTCTCAGGTTCAAAAACCCAGGCAATGCTTGATAGCGAACTTGTGATGGGAAGCCGGGAGGTCGATTTTTCGGAAGTGGGTAGGCGCTATTTGTTCCAGGTTGGCGAGAGGACCGGGATCAAGGAATTCTCGCTCGACAAAATGCCGCTGAACTTTCTCTACGTGGGCTTTATACTAAGGGCCCTGCCGGGGGCGAAAATTGTCTGCCTCAGGCGCCATCCTGTGGATACCTGTCTTTCTAACTATCGGCAATTGTTTGCGGTGAACTTTTCCTATTACAACTATCATTATGATCTGAAGGATACGGCGGAATATTACTGCCTGTTTGATGAATTGATGGCGCATTGGAAAGCTGTGTTCCCTGATAGATTTCTTGAGGTGGACTATGAGGATATCGTTGCGAAACCTGAACCCACCGTGCGTGAATTATGTGCCTTTCTGAGTGTGGAATTCGAAACAGCGGGCCTGGAGTTCTATAAAAGTAAATCCGCGGTATCCACTGCGAGTGCCATGCAGGTGCGCGAACCGCTTTATTCCAGCGCAGTAGATAGGTGGAAACACTACGGTGATCATTTAGCCCCGGTGTTCGAGGTGTTATCTAAAAACGGTATCAGTTACCGACAGTAAAAGTCGGGGGAACTACCTCCCATCCAGCACATTGGCGAGACGTTCTCCGAGAATTCCGCTGATGTTGAAGTTTAGCTTTGCAACGATGTTCGGGAAAAATTTGAGATCTTTCTGCATGCGATCATATTCAAAGTTCAAAGCTGAGACCGGTGTCTTTGCCACAACGTCAGCGGTTCGTTCAATCGCCTGTACATAGCCAACCTCCCCGAATACCTGACCTGGTTCCAGTTCAGCGAGTAGGCGAGTGTTGTCTCCGTCGTGGCGTTCGACGCTGGCGGAGCCGGTAAGGATCATGTACATGTTTCTGCCAACATCCCCCTGGGTGACAAGTTTCTCGCCAACTTCGAATTCGTGAATTTCCGAAATCAGGATGGCCTTTCTGCGTTCGTAGTTGGTCATGTCGGCAAACAGTGGGCTGGTTTCCAAAACGGCAGAGTCGACCTTCATGGCAATAATCTGGTAGAGACCGACCAGGCGGATCTTTGTCATGATGATGGGTGTGATCAGCAGATTAGCGAAAATGGAAATCAACATGGTCAATGCTGCCAGTGCGCCGAATTGCGCCACGATGGTGAAATTCGATAGCAGTAGAATGCCGAAGCCCAGGGACAGGGCCAGGCTTGAAATGATTAGCGGAGTGGCCACCTCTTTGACTGCCTGGTGCACTGCGCCTTCATAGTCGGAGGTGGTTCTGCAAAGTTCGTTGTAATGGGCGAGCAGGTGAATGGTGCCGTCGATAGCGATACCGACTGCGATCACCGCCACCATGGCGGTCCCAGGGTTTAATGGGATGTCGAGCAATCCCATAATGCCAAACATCATCACAATGGGAATAACGGATGGGATCATGGCAATAGCCCCGCCCTTTAAAGACGTAAACATGATCGACATCAGAATAAAAATGAGTGCCAGTAAAAGAACGAGCGCCTTGACCTGGGAAACCATCAGCTTTTCTGCAGCCCGGTTTACCAGCAAGTTCTCGCCAACGACTTGTACGGTAATCCCATCTCCGGAAACCTGGCTGGCAAAGTCTTTGAGTTCGTCAATGTACTTGTTGAGAGTGTGAGAATCGCTGATGTTGTGCCTGACAACGATATTAGCTCGTCGGTAGTCGTGGCTGATGTAGGACTCCAGCTCACTGCGGTGGAAAAACATCAGGTACTGGGCGACTAGTTGCCTGGTCGGTGGCAGCGTATCGGCTGAAAACTTCCCCTGGAACTCCTTGTTTACATATTTAAGATGATCGGCGACAGACAGCGTTGTATCGAATACAAGCTGCTTGGCGAGGAACATCTGTATCTT
>DTZW01000232.1 GCA_012961165.1 Gammaproteobacteria bacterium
GCACTCTATTTCGTTGACGGACGACAATCACTCCACTTGAGCCAGCTCTATGCCATTGCAAGCGCAGCCGGGTTCATCCAGGAAAATCAAGTATTCAGCCATATTCCCTTCGGCACTATCCTGAACAAGGAAGGGAAACCCTTCAAAACCAGGGACGGCGGAGCCGTAAAGCTTGCCGATGTCGGGGACGAAGCTATCGAAAGAGCGCTGAAGCTGGTCAGTGACAAAAACCCTGACTTGACGGAAGAAGATCGCAATCATATTGCGCGGGTAGTCGGTATTGGCGCTATCAAGTATGCCGAGCTGTCTAAAAACCGAACCACTGACTATATTTTTAACTGGGACACCATGTTGTCATTCGAAGGTAACACCGCGCCTTACCTTCAATACGCCTACACCAGAATCATGAGCATTTTTCGCCGCGCCGGACTGACCAGTGGGGACATTAACGGCCCATTCAATCTACGTGAACCGGACGAAATCGCCCTCGCCACACGGCTGCTGCAGTATCCTGAGGCAGTGGAAAGTGTTGTCGAGGACTATCAGGCAAATATTCTGTGTAATTACCTGTTCGACCTGTCCCAACACTTTATGACGTTCTATGAATCTTGCCCGGTCCTGAAAGCTGATGATGAGATGCGAGATTCCAGGTTGAGATTATGTGATCTCAGCGCAAAGACCCTGAAGCATGGTCTCGGTCTCCTGGGCATTCAGACAGTGGAACACATGTGAAGGTTGCAATAGTCGCCGCACAGGCAGAGAACCAGGTTATTGGTCGTGGCCTGGAGATCCCATGGAAGGTTAAGGGTGAGCAGGCGCTTTTCAAGCGGATCACCAAAAATGGCACATTGATTATGGGTCGTAAGACCTACCAGGGCATTGGCCGCCCATTGCCAGGAAGAACCACAATTGTAGTAAGTCGGAATCCGGATTTTGCTATTACTGGATGTGAAACCAGTACCAGCCTGGAGCTGGCAATTGCCAGAGCTATAGAAATAAACAAGCCCATCTTTATTGCCGGTGGCGGCGAGCTATACCGACAAGCCCTGGTCGTCGTAGACGAAATCCACCTAACGACCATTCATACCAAGGTCGACGGCGACATCCTGTTCCCGGATGTACCGGATAATTTCAACCTCGTCGAGGAAAAAACCTTCACCTCGAACATTAACTATACTTACCGCCACTTTGAACGTACCTGAGAGACACCATGAAATTTAAAAATCGCGTAACAGAAATGCTAGGGGTCGAACTACCCATCGTCCAGGCACCTATGGGCTGGATTGCACGCTCGCAACTTGCCTCCGCGGTCAGCAATGCGGGTGGCATGGGAATCATCGAGACTTCTTCAGGTGAACTGGATGCGATCAAGGTCGAGATAAAAAAAATGCGGGATCTGACCGACAAACCGTTTGGCGTCAATATCGCCCAGGCGTTTGTCAGGGATCCCAATATCGTTCAGTTCGTCATTGACCAGGGGATCAAATTCGTCACAACTTCCGCAGGATCCCCAATGAAGTATACAGCGGACCTGAAAGCCGGTGGCCTCATGGTATTTCATGTCGTGCCAACCCTGGCCGCCGCGTTAAAAGCTGTGGCGGCAGGCGTTGATGGCCTGATTGTGGAAGGCGGCGAAGGCGGCGGATTCAAGAACCCCAATGACGTAGCCTCCATGGTTCTCCTGCCACTGGTTCGCTCCAAAGTAGACGTGCCCATTATCGCAGCAGGTGGATTTATCGACGGCAAAACCATGGCAGCCGCATTTTCCCTCGGTGCAGAAGGCATCCAGATGGGCACCCGAATGGTGTCTGCAGCCGAGTCCCCGGTCCACGATAACTGGAAAAATGCGATTGTCGATGCCAAGGAAACCGGCACGGTGTTTCTCAACAAATTCCACTCTCCGGCACTTCGAGCGCTTCGAACCGAGCGAACTTCAAGACTTGAGCGGGACCCGGAGACCAATGCCATGTCTGAATTCGGTAGTGCACTGGATCTTTACTTCGGTGGGGACATGGAGGCGGCAATTCCGTTGTCGGGTCAGGTCGCAGGTCGCATTGAGTCGGTAAAACCGGTTGCTGAGATACTGGCAGAAACCCAGGCGGAATTTTTCGAAACGATTAGTTCGCTGGCTGGAAGCTATTTGTAACACCCTGACCACTCACGGCCATGCTTGGAATCCGCTCACATTCGTGAGCAGATTCTATTGTCGTGTTTACTGCCAGGCACATATCGACAACTGGCAGATCGTTCTCATCAAACCGGGTTGAAGCAAGCAGGTCTCCATAAACCTCAGCATTGGATAGTGCCGGATTACGCTCTTTCATCAACGCTACTATCCCCGACACGTAGGCTGTCGCCATCGAACTACCTGATTTAAACCCGTAGGTTGCACCTGGCGCCGTTGTTAACATGTCAGTACCCGGTGCAAGCAACACATTGGTGAATTCCCCCCCAAGATTGATTGTAGTACCAACCGCGATGACCTCCTCCATGTTTGCCGGGAACGACTCTGCCAGCCCTCTGGATTCGTCAACAGCACCTAACACGACAATACCATTCCGGTAAACCTCCCGGAGCAACCGCGCAATGATGGCATCTCTCGGGCCCGACAGGCTAAGGTTCAGAATATCCGGTTGTTGGACCAGCACATCCCCCAGCGCCTTGATGATTGACAATGAATCGCAGGAGGTTCGCCGGGATGCCTTTTCCTGATGACAAGCCTTGAAGACCATCAGTTGAACGTCAGGGGCAACACCAACGATACCAAGGTCATTATTCGCAGCCGATGCAATCACTCCGGCAACCGCTGTACCATGCTCGTCGCTGTCGAAAGAATCCTGGTCGTAATCAACCAGATTTTTGGTGTACACAATATTATCGATTAACTCCGGGTGCCATCGATCGACGCCGGTATCGACAATCCCAACCACGACGTTCTTACCTGTAGAAATCTGGTGGATACTATCTATTTGATCCCCATTAACCGTACTTTGCAGCGCAAAGTACGGATCGTTGTAGGACATTAGCGTATAGGGTTTTACGGATTGTACTGATTGGACCCTGTTGTCTGCGGACAGGGCAGACACCACGTCATCAAGGTTTCGACTGGGGCCAAACTCCGCAACCACAGCTTCTACATTGAGTGCCTGAATCGTGAACTGCGAGACCTTTGTTAGACCATGAAACCGGAGCACCGCCTGGATAAGGTTTTGAGCAGCCGGTTCGTCCACTGAAGCGTGTTGGGTGAAGCCGCTTGCAAGTTGATCGCCTGACTGTGCATAAGGAACAGTGAATACAACATTATTGGCGTAGATGTCCAATGGCGGCGTTGACGCACAACCGGCAATGATAAAAAGCAGGAATACGGCACTACCGGTTCGTGAAATCCGCATACTCAACACCATCTATTTGTTGAAGCTGGTTCAGAAAAACATCTGAACTGATCTCGTTAGGCACCACCAATTCCACGATGTAGCTACCGTTTTCATCAGGGCCACTAACGATGTTTGAGCCTGTTTCGATGAGCGCCTGCCTAAGCGTCATCGCAGGAATCGGTGTTTTGAACCCTAACTCCAGACGCTCAACTTTACCGA
>DTZW01000233.1 GCA_012961165.1 Gammaproteobacteria bacterium
AGGCGCGGCCAGATATACCCGTGGTGACGCCAATTACGGCCGGGCTAAGAGCTCTCAAACAACTGGACGCGCACCGCATTGCTGTGCTGACTCCGTATACCGATGATGTCAACGAGACGCTGGTGGGCTATATCGAGCAGCATGGCCCACAAGTGATCTCAACCACGAGTTTTCTTTTTGCCAATGACAACGATATGGCTCGTATCCCACCTGAAACTATTGTGAAAGCCGCATTGGAGGCCGACCGTGCCGATGCTGACGCGCTTTTTATTTCCTGTACCGCTATTCGTGCGGTTGATGTGATCGAGCAGATTGAAAAGACTTTGAATAAACCCGTGATTTCTGCCAACCAGGCATTGTTCTGGGAATCGATCCGGGTCGCGGGTTATCAGGGCTCGATACCGGGCTACGGTAAGTTGCTGACCATGGGTCTGGACTAGTCTGGAAAACCGCTTTTAGCGAGAGAGCAGCCAGGTGATCGCGACTCAACTAACGGATGCTCAAGTGGCTGAGTACCATGAAAATGGGTTCGTGGTGCCGGATTATCGCTTGAGCCAAGGCACTCTGGAGGCTATCCGAGCAACACATAGTCGGCTTATTGCGAAATATCCACAGTTCTTCGATTATTGTTCGGCACTGTTGCCGCTCGACGAAAGCTTTATCAAATTTGCGCGTGATGAAAATATTCTTAACATGGTGGGCCAGATCCTTGGTAATAACTTCGCATTATGGAATTCAAGCTTTTTTGCAAAGCCGGCCAAGATCGGCACGACAACACCCTGGCATCAGGACGGTCAATATTGGGCAATGCGACCGCTGGCCACCTGCACGGCATGGATGGCAATAGACGACTCGACTCCTGAAAATGGCTGCTTGCGGGTTATCCCGGGCTCACACAAGGGAAAGAATCTTAGGCGCCACCAGGTTAATGATTCACCAGGGCTTGCACTCAATCAGGAGTTGCTCCCAAGTGAGTTCGATGAGTCCAAAGCGGTAGATATGATTTTGAAAGCGGGGCAGATTTCCTTGCATGATGTGTATCTGGCGCACGGCTCAGAGCCTAATCAATCGGATCGGCCACGCCGTGGCATGACTCTTCGTTTTATGCCGACAAGTTCCTACTATGACCGGGACATAGAAAAAGAGCGGCATCAATCAAACCCGTATCGATCAGGGGACGATAGTCGGCTAAAACGCCTTCAGCGGTTGCCGCTGTACCTGATGCGCGGTATTGATCTTTGCGGGCGCAATGAATACGAAGCCGTCTTCTCCAACCCAACCCGTTAGAAAGTATTAATGAAACTTAAGGATATCTATGCCGAGGCGCCAGTGTTTTTGAAACAGACCCAGCGTGAGTTTTATTATGAGAAAGGTTATCTGGTGTTCCCGTCTCTGATTGGGCATAACGAACTAGCCACCTTGCGTACAGCCGCGAACAGTATCGTTGAGACAACACGCCAACTGACAGAGTCCTCAAGGGAGATCGATCTGGAGCAGGACCATAGCTCCGATAATCCCAGACTGCGTCGAGCAGCATATCTGGATGATCTGGACCCAACATTCTGGGGAATCTGCGCTGATTCAGTGATCCCTGATATCGCGGCTGACCTGCTGGGGCCTAACGTACGGTTTCGTGAAATTATGCTTAATTTCAAATGGTCGGATGGTGGTGCCGAGGTGAAATGGCATCAGGATATTGTTTTTTATCCGCATACCCACAGCGGCACCATGCAGTTCCTGATATTTCTAGAGGATGTCTCTTCCGAGCAGGGGCCTCTTGAGATCTATGAACGCAGTCATCGGTGGGAAATTTTCGAACATTACGATGATCAGGGTGAGTGGACTGGTGCGATCAGAGCCAACGATCTTCAAGGAGCATGCCTTGCCCCACCTGTCGAGATCACTGGCAGCGCAGGAACAGTGTCAGTCCACCATAGCCGCACAGTTCATGGTTCCAGACGAAACCATAGTAACCTTGGCAGACCAGCGCTGGTGATTACCTATGGCGCAGCCGATGCAGTACCGTATACGGCACCGGCATATCCGAGTTCACGCTATGGAAGAATTGTTCGCGGGGTGTCGTCAAACTATGCGCATCATGAGGAGATGTTGGTGCCGATGCCTCCGGACTGGTCGGGCGGGTACACTTCTATTTTTGATCATCAAGAAAGCGAGACGTAACGCTTTGTGCGATTTATATTCTTCTATAAGAGTGAATTCTGAAGTGCAATCAAATTAGCGTAAGGTATGAAAAGAATATGAGAGATAACCCGATTAAATCCACAGTCGATTTTGATCTTAACGGCGTTCAGCATGGATTTCTGAAAGTGCCTTATTCAGGAGATGATTCAGGCTGGGGTGCTGTCATGATCCCCGTTACCGTTGTTAAGAATGGTGAAGGGCCTACGGCCTTGCTCACCGGCGCCAATCATGGCGATGAGTACGAAGGGCCGATAGCACTTTGGGGTATGACCAATGAACTGCGTGCTGATGCGGTGAACGGTCGGGTGATCATGATCCCTGCGATGAATTATCCGGCATTCAAAGCCGGCAAACGGACCTCACCCATTGATGGCGGCAACATGAATCGAGTGTTCCCCGGAGATCCAAACGGGAACATAACCCAGATTATTGCCGACTATTTTTCCCGCACCTTATTGCCAATGGCGGACTATGTCATCGATATCCACTCTGGTGGCAAGACGATGGAATTCCTGCCATTTGGCGCGGCCCATATACTGGATGATAAAGAGCAGCAGGCACGCTGTGTCGCCGCCGTTGATGCGTTTAATGCCCCTTACACATTGATGCTGCTCGAGCCCGATGCGACTCATCTTTATGACACGGCTGCAGAGAACCAGGGCAAAGTCTTTGTCAGCACCGAGCTGGGCGGTGGAGGCTCGGCGAGTGCAACCAGTGTGAAGATTGCAAAACGAGGTATTGCAAACGTACTCATGCATGCCGGCATCCTGTCGGGTGAGCCGGAGCGCGGTCCTTCAGTGAACCTTGATACCATGAGCTCAGAGTGCTTCATTACGTCTGAGCATTGTGGGCTTATAGATATGTGTAACGACCTTGGCACCGAAGTCAAAGAAGGCGATCTGATTGCCGTCATCCACGATGCCGGGCGAACCGGTTCGGCTCCTGTAGAGTATCGATCAAAAGTAGATGGCATTTTCATGGGCCGTCATTTTCCGTGTCTGATCAAGTCGGGAGATTTTCTGGCGGTGATTGCGCTGACGGTCGAATGATCGTCGTAACCTGGCAAAACGCCCACTATTCATAACGAAATCTACATGCAATACACCAAGCCGTTTGCCAAAGCAGAATATGATCGTCGCCTGGTTGAGACAAAAAAGAGGATGGTCGATCAGGGTTTTGATCTGATTATCTGCCAGGATCCGGCGAATATGAACTGGTTAACCGGCTTTGACAGCTGGTCTTTTTACACCCCCCAGGTGGTTCTCGTTCATACCGACGAGGCAAGTCCGATCTGGTTTGGCCGTCCCCAGGATGCAAAGGCAGCACACATCACCACTGATATTCCACCAGAGAACATTACGGATTTTTCCGAAACGCTGATTCACC
>DTZW01000234.1 GCA_012961165.1 Gammaproteobacteria bacterium
CATGGGTCCTGTAAACCTAAATCCGGAAAAAGAAGCAGCATAAGAGTTAAAAGCGACAACTACCTTGCAAAACACCGTTCGGTAAGAACCGGAATCGGTGTTCAGATTCCAGAATTACCGTTCACTTTGAACCAGAATCACATCTAATGCATTGATAATTCACATCTTTTGATACCATTCTCGACTTTCTAACGAAGTCGTGAGTGAACAATGGCAAGAGGTAAATTAGCAGTGCGTTATATCAAGGAAATCCTTCGTCTCAGATATGAGGCAAAATTAAGTCAACGGGAGATCTCACGGAGCGTCAGGGTGAGTGTGGGGTAAGCGTTCATCCTGGGTAGTCCTTCCCACTTCGCTGGCCTGAGCCTATCTTTGCGACTCACTTTGAGGAGCAGAGATATGAAACGAACCACCAGAGTCCACCGGTCTGAGTCAGATTGGAAGAAACTCATAGAGCAACACGCGACATCGGGGTTGTCAGTCAGAGCTTTTTGCAAACAACATCAGGTCGGCGATGGTAGCTTTTATCTCTGGCGCAAACGCCTGGCAGTCCCACCAGTTGATACACCGGCCATCAATCTTGTCGATATCACGGGTATCGTCAGCACCGAACCTTCAGCTCGCTGGCACATCGAACTTGATCTCGGTGATGGTATCAAACTCAACTTGAGACAGGCTTAATGTTCTTTCCTGAAGGCCAGGTCAAAGTCTGGTTGTGTACGACGCCTACTGACATGAGGAAATCATTTGACGGCCTGTCATCGATGGCAAAGCACCAGCTGCTGGAAGATCCGCTTAGTGGTCAATTGTTTGTCTTCATCAACCGTCGCCAAACGATGATAAAGGTACTGTATTTTGACCGCAGCGGCTACTGTATCTGGAGCAAACGATTAGTCCAGGGCCAGTTTAACTTCCAGCCAAATTCAAGCGGCAAGGTGTTATTGGACTGGATGCAATTGAAACTTTTACTGGAAGGCATTGAGTTGAAAAACTCCCGCCAATACAAACGTTTTAGTCGAAACGATGAGGCTAATTTGGTATCATTAGGTCATGCCAAAAGACGTTCCCCAACAGCTTAGTTATGCCGATTTGGAAAGCGAAAACGCCAATCTGAAACGTCAACTTGACTGGTTCAAAAAACAAATGTTTGGCACTAAATCCGAACGGCGGCTGGTTCAAACCAGTCCCGATCAGTTGCTGCTCAATGGCCTGCTGGGTGAGGTGCTTAAACCCGAACCGGCTGAAACTGAAACCATCACCTATCAGCGGGGCAAAGCCAAAAAGAACCGTGGTAGTGATTGTGTCACCGATAGCGGTCTGCGCTTCGATGACAGCGTGCCAGTGGAAGTGATTGAAGTCGCCATACCAGAACTCCATGGACCCGATGCTGAGCAATATGAAGTGATTGGTACGAACAGTTTGTATCGATTAGCACAGCGCCCAGCCAGCCTTGTCGTCTTACGCTACGACCTGACTGTGGTGAAACACAAAGCGAGCAATGACATCGTCAATACCCCGGCACCCGCAGGCGTGTTTGATCAGTCGCTGGCAGATGTCAGCTTCCTGGTGGGTATGCTGGTCGATAAGTTCATGTATCACTTACCCTTGTACCGTCAGCATCAACGCTTGCAACAAGCCGGTATTACCTTAAGTCGTACGACGTTGACCAATCTCACCAAGCGAAGCATTGAACTGCTTCGACCGATTGCCGAGAGCCAGTTGCGTAGTATCTTACAAAGCAAAATCCTCGCCATGGATGAAACCCCGGTTAAAGCCGGTCGTGCCGGGAAAGGCAAAATGAAGACGGGTTGGTTCTGGCCGGTTTATGGTGACCAGGATGAGATCGTGTTTACCTACGCCAGCACCCGTGCCAAAGTCCATATTGAAAAGGTATTGACGGAACAGTTCAGCGGAACACTGGTATCGGATGGTTATATTGCTTATGCACGGTATACCGAGGCCAGAGAGGATGTGGTCCATGCCCAGTGCTGGGTACATAGCAGAAGACAGTTTATCGAGGCCGAGGATGCTGAACCCGGTCTTGTTGCCGTCGCATTGCAGTACATCAGAGAACTCTATGACAACGAGGCCCACATCAAGAAAAAGCAACTCACCGGTGATAAGAAACAAACCTGGCGATTGGATCACAGCAAACCGGTGGTGGATGCTTTCTTTGCCTGGTGTGAGGTGCAACTGACCAACAACACATTGTTGCCGGATAACCCGTTAATCAAAGCGATTGGCTATGTGCGGAATCGTCAGACTGAGTTACGGGTGTTTTTGGAAGACCCGGACGTGCCTTTGGATACCAATCATTTGGAACGTGCCTTAAGGCCAATCCCAATGGGCAGGCACAACTGGAAGTTTTGTTGGACCGAACTCGGCGCCGAACATGTGGGAATCATTCAGAGCCTGATCTGCACCTGCAAAATTCAAGGTGTTGACCCTTACGACTATCTGGTTGATGTTTTGCAACGAATCAGCTTGCATCCAGCCAGTGATGTCGCATCATTGACGCCAAGAGTGTGGAAAGAAAAGTTTGCTCATGCACCTATGCGATCTGACTTACACCGACAGGTCAATGACGGTCTGGAATGACCGCTTACAGTCGTTTGGCAGTCTTGTTGTTCAGGCTGGCTGCAAATAGCCCGCCAATGCCGCGGCCTGTCCAATTAGCTTTACCTTCTAAGGTGTACTTCTCAACGCACAAAGCGCGGTCGGTCAAATTTTCAGGTTTTACCTTCTTCTTGGCGAAGGTAGGAGCGCTGAATAATGTGAGTATTATTGATGCAATGATGAGGGTGTTTTTCATTCGTTTTACCTGTTTAATAATTTACTTCGTTTGGTTAGCCTTGTTTATGTGTATCGAAGAATCTATTTGACTATGAGAGAGGAGCAGAATTGGGTCATTGCGAGCCAATGAACAGTCAGAGGAATCGACAACTAAGAATATGAGCGCCGTTGTATGGCAATGGTCAGACTGCTGCTGCTGTACACGTCTGTTAATGGCAAAAAGGAAGGCTTGAGTCAGTGGTGGGACGACAACGGTCAGCTTAGTTCAGAGTCCTGCTGGCGCGCTGGTGAAGCGGCAGACATGGCCTACTGCAAGGAGCAACAATAATGCCTAAGCAATGGGGAGTTAATCCGCAGCAATCAAAGACAACACACACCAAAAACGATAATGGTTTTCTCGATGAGTTCTACTGGGACAAAAATCATAAAGTCCTGTTCCGCTGGTGGTCCGACCGGGGATGGATCCAAACCAGCACGGACCTGACCCAAGTATCCCGCCTTCAACGACTAGACCGGGAGCACTCAACAGGTGCGCGATAATTAAAGGAGATACACCAATGAAAAAGTTAATTACAACAGTACTACTTGCACTACTGATACCCGCTACCAGCTTTGGCGCTTCTGAGGAAGATAAGCGATGGTTTGAAGAGACCCAGGTGGAAGCTAACCAGGGAGATGCTGATGCTCAATACCTCCTCGGTTTGATGTACGCCAACGGTAGGGGTGTGCCACAGGATGACAAGGAAGCAGTCAGGTGGTATCGGTTAGCAGCAGATCAGG
>DTZW01000235.1:0-15851 GCA_012961165.1 Gammaproteobacteria bacterium
TGGATGTTAAGTGCGTTGGTCAGCTTGACGGCAGAGGAGGTGAAGCCTGGCGCCCGGCTTTGTAATTCCGCAATCGCACGACGCTGTGTGATCCGTTGCGCATGAGTGTTCATGTCATGCCGGGTGAGCCAGGTTCTTATCGATGCATCCGCAATTCGCCCATCTGCTTTGCCGGCATAATGCGCTACCAGTTCCGGCAGCTGGCTTTCTTCGTTCCTGCCGCCCTGGGAGCCCGAAATATTGATGCCTGCATGGGTTGATCGCTCAAACTGCAATAATCGTTTGCCAACAGTCCAGCCACGATCCACGCCACCAATGAGGTCGGTGACTGGCACAATGGCATCTTCAAACAGCGTTTCACAAAAGGGAGAAGCACCGGAAATCAAGGCTATCGGATTTACAGTGACACCTTGTTGGTGCATATCTACCAACACCAAACTGATACCTTCATGTTTGGGTTTGTCCGGCGATGTGCGCACAAGAACAAAGATGTAATCACTGTCAACGGCATCACTGGTCCAGGTCTTCCTGCCATTAATGATGTAGTTGTCGCCTTCTTTTACTGCTTTGGTAGACAGGCTGGCCAGGTCTGAACCGGCACCTGGCTCTGAATAACCCATCGCCCAGGCGCCGTCCCCGCGCGCACAAATTGGCAGCCATCTCGCCTTCTGCTCATCTGTTCCAAATTCGAGGATAGTCGGCCCTATGTAATTAACACCCCGGCCAGTCAGGGGAGTTCGAGCACCAACCCGTTTGAGTTCTTCAATGAGAATCTTGTATTCATCATTATTCAACGCTGCGCCGCCATACTCGACAGGCCAGGTGGGTACCGTCCAGCCTTTTTTAGCCATGCGATCCAACCAGGTTCGGACATCCGGCTCCAGTTCGATGGATTTACTGCCGAGCGGAGTCTGTCCCGGACCTTTTGCGCCATCCGGACAATTTTGTTCAAGCCAGGCTCTGGTTTCAGCCCTGAAGTCTTCTAGCGTGGCCATACGTCTCTAGCCCTTAACCTCAATGAGTTCTACTTCAAACACCAGCACGGTATTAGGCGGAATCAGCCCACCGGCGGCACCTTTTTCACCGTATGCAATTTCGGGAGGCAGGACTAATCGCCACTTGTCGCCTTCCTTCATCATTTGCAAAGCTTCGGTCCAGCCTGCAATGACGCGGTTCACTGGAAATTCGGCAGGCGCACCTCTATCCACGGAGCTATCGAACACGTCGCCATTAACGAAGGTGCCATGATAGTGCGTGACGACATTTGAGGTGGCCAACGGCGATCGACCTTCACCGGACTCAATTATTTCAAACTGCAGTCCTGACGGCATTACCTTCACACCAGGTTTCTGCGCGTTGATGTACAAATACGCCTGTCCAGGATCTTGCTGAATAAGTTCCTGTTGAGTAAGTTCCTGTTGAGTAAGTTCCTGTTCAGCAAGGCCAGGTTCGGCGGCTACTTCCGGCTGACTAACCGTCTGGGAAGCCCGCATTTCCTGCGCTTGCTGCTGCTCTTGAGCGACCTGTGGCTGCGATGTTTCCTGTGTTTCGGAACAACCCGCGAGCAATAACAGTGCAACCGGCATCAGTTTTTGGTACATGACTCTCTCTTTTAATTTAGCAAATCAGAGCCTAGCACAATCTATTTTCAACTTGCAGGTACTCATCCAACACTGGTAAAACCACTCCACACATCACTATCAAACGATCCCTATGTCCGATTACAACGACCTGACCCCGGAAGAACAGCAAGTTCTGCTACACAAAGGCACTGAAATGCCGTTTACCGGTCCACTGACTGATCACTTCGAAGTCGGTGGCCACTACGTCTGTAAACAGTGCAATACACCCCTGTATCGCTCCGAGCACAAATTTCACTCGAATTGCGGCTGGCCGGCCTTTGACGATGAGATTGAGGGCGCGGTTAAAAAGGAGGTTGACGCCGACGGTTATCGTGTCGAGATCCTGTGCGCGCAATGCGACGGCCATCTTGGGCATGTATTTGAAGGTGAGGGGCTGACAGCGAAGAATATTCGCCACTGTGTCAATTCTATCTCTATGGAATTTGTCGCGGTCGACTAGCCAGGTCGCTCACCATCAAGGTAATACCATCGCCCATCTAACCTGCGGAAACGGCTGTTCTCCTGAAGGCGGTAGGCTTTACCCTGCACCTTATAGCGGGCAACGAATTCGACTGATCCTTCATCTTGGTCAGTCCCACCGTGAGATACGGTCTTTATCTTCAGGCCAATCCAACGCTGGCTTTCATCAATAGTAAGGCTGGCAGGCCTGGTATCCGGATGCCAGGATTTGACAAGATAATCGGCATTCCCAAGCGTAAACGCGCTATACCTGGATCTCATTAGCTGTAGGGCAGTCTGGGCAAGCACACGCCCCGAATGCAATTCGCTGCAACATTCCGCATAAACCAGGCCGGATTCACAGGGGCATAGCCCGGAATTATGAGTATTATTCATGTTCATTGTGCCTTGTGACATGCCATGAAAGCTGCGTATACTTTACTTTGCGAGAAAGTACCTCTTTTATTTATGTACTGCTAAGAAGTTTTTACTTCCTGATTCCATAAGTATTAGTAATACATTTCTTTTAATCGCTACGTAGTAGCACGAACTTGTAAAGAAATTAGGAAGACATCATGTCAACAACGACTGGCACCGTAAAATGGTTTAACGAATCTAAAGGGTTCGGTTTTATCGCCCAGGAGTCAGGCCCGGACGTATTTGTTCACTTCAGCGCTATCACAGGCGATGGGTTCAAAACTCTGGCCGAAGGTCAAAGTGTAGAGTTCACGATCACCCAGGGTCAAAAAGGACCCCAGGCAGAGAACGTAGTCGCACTATAAGAGCTTGAGGGATAAGAGCCTGCGGGGGTTTTAATCCCGCTACTCTTTATCAGGATCAATCACGCCGTAAGCGTTGGCAACTTCGATTACGGTGTAGATTCCTCCGGTTTTTTCCAGGACGTTAGGGTCATTGGCTAAGGCTGCGATGGTACGTCCGGAAAATCGTACCGACTGTGCCGCATCAGCGTCCAGTTGCATCTTCCCCTGCTCGACCATATCAAGTATGAATTCCGTCTTCACCTTTGCGGGTGACAGCGAAATCGCAGTCACTCCGTATTCTTTAAGTTCGACAGCAAAATCCTGTGCCATCCGATCTACCCCCGCCTTACCCACGCCATAACTGGCACTAAATACGTATTCCCGCCCGCCGCGCGATGAGATGTTGACGATAAGCCCACTCCCCTGGCGAACCATCATCGGCGCTCCCAGGACAGAGGCGACATAATATCCTCGCAGGCCTACGCCGCACTGGTCGTCCCAGACCGAAATGGGGTGCTCCCAAAATCCTTTATCCATCGCCGGTGGACCAGGGATCTGGTAAACGTTGTTAACCAGGATATCGAGCCTTCCCTGTTCCTTCTCAACCCGCCCAAACAGGGCGCGCACTTCTGCATCACTATTATGATCCAGTACTACCGGAATCGGCGTGCCACCGTATGCTTCAACCGAAGCGGCGGTTGCCTCAACCGTGAGCGGCCCCGGCGGTGAGTCACTACTGCCACTTTTCCTTTCAGTGCCTGCATCCTTCAATCCTTTTATTCGACTTCACAAAGATAACACAGGGCTGTTTTCCTGAACCAACATTTGAACTAACCTGACGCCACACGGGAGTAAAGAATGCAAAAACAAACCACTGCAACCTTGTCGGAAGCCTCTTTGAATGAGCTGAATTCCAGGCTAAAACAGACCCGTTGGCCCCCGGTGATCGGCCGCGATGACTGGCAGTACGGCGTACCTCAATCCTGGTTAAAGGAAATGGTCGAGTACTGGGTAGAAGAATGGGACTGGAACAAACAGGAAGTCGAGATGAATCGCTGGAAGCACTATGAAGCGACCGTCGATGGTATCAAACTGCATTACCTGCATGCCCCCGCCAAGCTCCCCGATGCACCGCCAATCATATTGACCCACGGCTGGCCCTGGACCTTCTGGGACTTCAAGGATGTGATCGGTCCCCTGTCTGATCCCGAGTCATTCGGTGGCAAGGCAGAAGACGCATTCAATGTTTACGTGCCATCCCTGCCGGGTTTTGGTTTTTCGACGCCCCTCACTCAATCCGGTGTTGATGTATCGCGAATCGCTAACCTCTGGGTGAAGTTGATGACCGAAGAGCTCGGTCACACAAAGTTTGCCGCCCATGGCGGTGACTGGGGTGCACTGGTCACCGCCCACCTTGCACATGAGTACGCTGACAAACTGCTGGGTGCCCACATGAGTCTTACACTAATTCCCGGTGTTGATCGTTCGACCCTGGGGCCAGAAGATTACCATGCGTCTGAAGCATGGATGCTGAAACGCAACACCGAAGCCGGACCGCTGATCACCAGCCACGTCGCCGTTCATAGGCTGGACCCCCAGACGCTGGCTTATGGATTGATGGATTCGCCCGTTGGCACTGCCGCGTGGATCTGGGAGCGAAGGCGGAACTGGAGTGATTGTGGCGGAGATATTGAATCAAGATTCTCGAGAGAACACCTGTGCACAACCGCAGCCCTTTACTGGTGCACCGGCGCCATCACCTCATCCCTGCGGTTGTACCACGAACATTTCAGTAAACCCTGGCCAATGGCACACAATCGTTCACCGGCCCTGGAAGCTCCTTGCGCTTTCGCTGTGTTTCCAAAAGATGTTGTACATCTGCCGCGCGCCGTATTGGAAGACAATTCCAATCTGGCGCGTTATACATTGATGCCGAACGGAGGTCACTTTGGCGCGGCGGAAGAACCACAGCTTCTGGTGGACGACCTTCGAGCGTTTTTTCATTCCTGACCAATGACCATCAGGGCTCCCCGGCGTATCAACTAATCCGCATAGCGAAAGTAACTGCTCGAACCTGAACGAGAAAAAACGTGCAGGCAGCAACGGGAGCCGTTTCGCTAAAACTGTGCTGATGGCAAGATAAACTCTGCCATTAAGGTTATGGTGGAAAGAAGAGACAAAGGGGTAGCGACAATGCCTGAATTTTCAAGACTGGATATTCATGAGGGCTGGGCCGAGATAATCATCGAACGGCCTGATCGGCGTAATTCATTGATTCCACCATTGGCCGGCGAAATCCGCGACTACATCGAACAATTGAACGAAGACGACAATATCTCCGCCATCGTCCTCCGGGGAGAAGGAGGATACTTCTGCTCCGGTATCGACCTCAAGGCTCTGCAGGCAGACCCCCCACCACCCTGGACGGGTAAAGATGTCGGGGATGTAAGATCAATGCACATGGCCCTTTACCGCTGTAAAAAGCCGGTCATTGCCGCCCTGGAAAAATTTGCCATCAACGCCGGCGCGTCCCTGGCTTTTGCCTGTGATCTCATCGTTGCCGGTGAAACCGCTTTTCTTCAAATCGGTGAAATTCAACAAGGCGCTAGCATCCCAATGAATGCGGCATGGCTGAAGATTAAAACGACCGAATTCCAGGCAGCACGCCTGGCCTTCCTGGGTGATCGGGTTAAGGCGCCAGAGTTGCTCCGGCGGGGGCTCATCAGCGAGTGTGTGAGCGACGATAGCGTTGTTGAACGCTGCAATGAAATCGCAGCGACTATTGCGGGTTACCCAGCGGGCGCCGCAATAGCCATCAAGCAGTCCCTCGTTGCACAGCGTGGCATCGATAGCCCGGAAGACTTTTTCCCCAAAGCTGGAAACAACGCGCTTAACACCGCAAAGATGTTAAAGGATTAATGTTTGGCCATCATATTCGGGACAACCGTTACTGGTGGTGTCGTCTCGTTGTACGGTGATCAGCCATAGACAGCGAATACACAAAGAAAGGCAGCTAAATATTTATTCATCTTGCAGCTCCAGCAGGATTTGGAACGCATTAAAGACACCCAGGGTTAAGATTTGTTAAAGATAGTTTTAGGTTACCCACCCTTTCCCCGGCAATCCCCCTAAAATAAGCGCCTAACCACCTGAAATCGATGCTTCAAGAGACCAGCCAAACGTAAACACTGATTTAACAGCTCGTTTAACACCTTCTTAACAAAGGCTTAACAAAAGCCCGTTAACTTCTCCGACCGTTACTGAATATACCGACTAGCTATCTATTCCGAGGAACCAAACCATGATCCGCTATATAGCACTGCTTCTAATAGTGACCTGTGCCCAGGTCGGGCAAGCTTCGGTGTCAGACGAGGATTTTTCTGACCTCAAAACCGAGCTAATGTCTTTGATAAACCGGGTAGAAGCATTGGAGGCAGAAAACAAAGCGTTGCAGGAATCTGTCGTTTCCAGCGCGTCAACTGTTGAGAAGCTTGCAACAACCGGTAAGCCTGCCGGCTGGACAGAAGGTGTCAAGATCAAGGGCGACTTCCGGTATCGGTATGAAAATATTGATGCGCAGCGAAGTGATACCCGGGAACGCAACCGGATTCGGGCCCGCCTTGCAGTGACTGCCAGACCGGCAGACAACGTTGAGGTAGGTATCGGGCTGGCATCGGGCAGTGATGACGCCGTATCTACAAACCAGACTTTAGGTGGCGGCGGCACCACCAAGGATATCAATCTCGACCTTGCCTACTTTAAGTGGCAGGCAAAGCCAGGCTTCAATGTCATTGGCGGAAAAATGAAGAATATTTTCTACAGGCCTGCGGGTCACGGGTTGCTCTGGGATGGAGACTATCGTCCTGAAGGTTTCGGATTCACTGTTGAACGGGGCAACTACTTTCTGAACACTGCCGCCAACTTTCTTGAGAGTGATAGCAAAAAAAATGACAGTAACACCGCCTACGGTTTCCAGACAGGTTTCAAAGGTTCACTTGGTGACAGTCAGTTGGTCGCAGGCGTCGGTTACTTTGAGATCGATACAAAAAACCGGCAAGTCTTCATTGGTGACTCGGATGAATTTTTCGGCAACACCTTTTCCTGCATCGATTCTGACGCGCTCACCGGATGCACATACAATAATAGCTACGAAGAACTGGAACTGTTCGCTCAGTTAAGCATAACAATTGGTGAGACACCGGTTGTTTTATTCGCTGACCTCGTCCAGAACCAGGATGCGAGTGACCTTGATACCGCCTGGGCAGCGGGCTTGAAGCTGGGTAAAGCCAGTGCACCCAAAACCTGGGAGCTTAGCTATATCTATCAAAACATAGAGGCAGACGCGGTCTTGGGGCTGGTCACCGATTCAGACTTTGCTGGAGGCGGAACCGATGCCAAAGGACACAAGTTTAAGGGTGCCTGGGCAATAAACAAGAAGTGGAAAATAGGCTTCACTTTCTTCGACAATCAAAGAAACATGGATGTTGGCGTAGAGGAAGACTACAAGAGACTGGTCCTCGATACCGCCTATAAATTCTAGCGGCCGGACACGCAGCAGCGGACCTGACCCGGTTCTTGGTGGTCATCCCGGAACCTGCCTACTGTTCTATACTCGCTGGCGCGTCGCTCGCAGGTATAGCCGCCTGCAAGCCCCACGGTCACCTAACTGATCCAGACTTTTGTTCCTGGCGTACATATGCGTACAATCTCTTATGGCTAAATCCTCGATCGAAGTCGCGCTATTTCCAATCCCCGGCATGGTTGCGTTTCCTGGCACCATTGTCCCCTTGCACGTTTTCGAGCCCAGATATCGACAGATGGTGACGGATGCTGTGGAGCAGGACCGTATGATCGCGGTCTGCCATACAAAAAAAGAAATCCGGCCTGCCAAAGATGGACAGAGCATGCAGGATGCACTCAAAAACAATCAGGCCACCTACCAACCCTTTGAGGTGTTTTCAGCAGGAATATGCGAAATCATTGATACCACGGCTGACGGCAGGGTCTACATTCACATCTCGATGAGCAAGCGCCTGCAACTTGTCCATGAAGTCCAGACGCTACCTTACAGGATCGTTGCCTGTAGTGAGCTTGAGGACGTAAACCAGCTTGTCTCTGATGACGAGTTAATGAAATACCAGAAGTCCATAACCGATTCAATCGTCAAACTGATTGGCAAACATAATCCAGCCAAACTTAGCGAGTTCAACAGCGACGAGTGGCTCGAGCTTTCCCCAACTGAATTTTCCTTTAAAGTTTTTCAGCTCGTGCGTTTCGACGCTGACACCATGCAATCAATACTGGAAGCAACCAGCAATCTTGAACGACTGAAAGTGGTTGATTCACTTGTTCACTCGGGGAAAACATGAGCGCTGCAGGCAAGATTAAAAAACTCGGCGTCATTGGCGATATTCACTCGGAGCATCATCGACTGGAAGCGACTCTGGCACACCTGCAAGGTCTGGATACAGATGCAATAGTCTGTACTGGTGACATTGTTGATGGCATTGGTTGCCCAGACGAAAGCATCAAACTACTCGATAACGCTGCAGTATTCACCGTACGAGGTAACCATGACCGATGGATACTCGAAGATAAAGCTAGACATATCAAGGACGCACATAGCGTGACTGAACTGTCGGAAGAATCACTCTCATACCTGGCTTCGCTGCCAAGTCAGGTGACGCTGGAGACCATTAGAGGGAAGTTGCTGCTTTGTCATGGCGTGGCGGATGATGATCTGGGAAAGGTCTGGCCTGGAACAGAGAGAATGGCCATCGAACGCAGCCACCTGCTGGACAAAATAATCCTCGAAGGGGAATTTCAGTATCTCATTAATGGTCATATGCACTTTCGAACCCTGATTCATTTTGAGGCGCTAACCCTCATTAACGCAGGAACGCTCAGAGGCGAACATTGGCCTGGTTTCTCGGTCATCGATTTTGAAGCCGAACACATTACTGCATTCGAATTCTGTGATGACCAGATCAGGCTGGTAAAGACACATGACCTGACTCAGGAAGCACACACAATTTGGTCAAACACCCAGTCATTTTGCGGTGACTGGGATCCAGTGAGGTTATTTTAGAAGTGCCTGTTTTAAAGCTCGCGGTTGATGAGCCAACAGCAACAGGGTTAAAGCAACTTGCCTGTGCTTCTTTCCGATACTTTTCCTTATCAACAATGAAATTCGCATTCACACTCGAATCGTTACATGACCTGGAGGATAGCCAAACACCATGAGATGGATCATCTACTTTATTATTGTATCGGGTAGTCAACTCGCAGTCGCACAGAGCAAAACCACCTTTGGGTCCGACAATGCGACGCGTTGTTATCAGGAAAGTATTACGCCATTTTCTACACACGGGCTCATGTTTTGTACCGACGCAATCAGAAAGGACAACCTGCTCCTCCGGGACCTTGCGGCTACTCATACTAATCGCGGAATTATATATGCGGCAAACGGTCAACTAGATAGAGCGATGAAGGACCATAACAAAGCCGCTTTGTTAGCGCCCGGAATGGGCAAGATCTATGTCAATCGAGGCAACGTATATCACCAGACCCACGAATACGTCACAGCACTTGCGGACTATGGCAGAGCGCTGGAGCTGGCGAATGTCCCGCTTGATATTGTCCACTACAACAGATCATTAGCGCTCATTCGATTAAAGCGTTGGGACGATGCTCTTGCCGCACTGGAAGCTGCGCTGGCAATAAACCCTGAATCAGCCCTTGTGAAAAGAAAACTTGGCCAGCTCAACGCGCCAAAAGAAAAACCCAGAACCACTGTGGTTAATCCTGATGACGAGCTGAACCAGTGAGCCTCGATCTATTCGTCTACCTCATAACGGTCGATTACTGCCCGTACCAGGCCGCTACGAACAATATCATCACGTTCAAACTCATGAATACAGACGGCTGGAAGCCCCCTGAGCCGCCCAACGGCGTCCGCCAGTCCGTTACTTCCGCGAATATCGCTCTGCTTCACATCGCCGTTCACCACGACTTTACAATCCTCACCAATACGGGTCAGGAACATCTTCATTTGGGCAATCGATGTGTTTTGAGCCTCATCAAGAATGACGAAAGTATCACCCCCGAAAGTCTTTCCCCTCATGAAAGCTAAAGGCGCCGCGACAATACGACCATGCCGCAGGTTGTATTCTACTGTCCCTTTGCCAAGCCGTTCATTCAGAATGTCGCGGAATGGATCGATGTAAACGCTGAACTTTTCCTCCAGGTCTCCGGGAAGGTGACCCAGTTGCTCTCCCGCCTCGACAGCCGGCCTGGTAAGAATGATTCTTTCAATTCGTCCATTCGCCAATGCTTCCGCCGCCATGGCAGTCGCGCAATAGCTTTTGCCGGTCCCTGCCGGACCAATACCGAAGGTCAGGCAATGACTTTTGATTGCGCACATATATCTTTTTTGGGACTTGGTGCGGGCTTCGAGAGGCTCCCGCATACTGGTAGGGGCGTAGGCTGTTTCAAGATGAGAATTGATCGGGTGCAAAGTATAGATATCTGCACCACCGAAGTTGGTTGAGAAGTTGGCTGAAGATTGCCTGTTAGGTTGCCTGGATTTTCTCCCTTCTTGTTTTTGTCGACTAGATGCTGAGCGTGCTCTGTTTCTTTTGGCCATAGAATAAATTACCCAAATCGTTAACCGTGAAGTGTCCTGTGTTTTTTTGCACCTGGTTCGCCTCCTCAAGAAATAGGTAAATGAAATGTCCTGATAAAATCATAATTAAAAATAGTCAAAGTACAACGCTTATTTCTTTTATATGGGGTCAGGCTTGAAAAAGCCCGGCAATAAGACAACCGGGAAGCGGCGGGTGACCCAATGCTGAAGCACCCATCCCTGGGATAGAGCTCAGATCAGCAATACGAATTATAATCGTCACACCACCTGAATCGGGGAATTTTCAGCAAAAGCCTGATTGGCTGTTTTTGTGAACTTGGCACTCGTGAGGTTGCGTTCTGCTCAAAAGACCAGGCGAAAACTCCCCAATACCGAACCGGGTAACGAACCTGCCAACACGATATAATACCGAAACTAAAACCTGGCTGACTAACTATGAGCGAATTCATTCGACAACGCCTTGAACTGGTGCGCCAGGAAATGGCGAAATCAAACCTGGACGCATTCATCATTCCCCGCGCGGATGAATACCTGGGCGAATACGTACCGCCACAAAACGAACGACTCCAGTGGCTCAGTGGTTTTTCCGGATCTGCTGGTGTCGCCGTTGTGCTGAAAACGCGAGCGGCGATGTTTGTGGATGGCCGCTATACGATACAGGTCAGACAACAGGTTCCTGAGGCGTCATTCGAGTTCCATCATCTTATTGAGGAACCACCCACTAGCTGGCTGTGCGAAACGTTGGGGGAAAACACCAGGATAGGGATCGATTCTCGCATGCATACGCTTTCCTGGTACCAGGCCACCAGAAAGGCACTCACCACGAAAAACATTGAACTGATTGAGCTGGATCATAATCCGATCGATCTGCACTGGGAAGATCGGCCCGTTCCAGATCACAAATTAGCCATGTTGCTTGGCGAAGAGTACACAGGTGTTAACAGCGAAAAGAAAAGACAGATGATCAGCGCCGAGATACAAAAAGCCGGTGCCGACATCGCTTTGATTTCGCAACTTGATTCCATAGCCTGGCTACTCAATATCAGGGGAGGAGATGTACCAAGACTGCCAGTACTGCTTGCATTTGCAACACTGGACAGCACAGGCGATATGGTTATCTACACAGACCCACGCAAACTACCTAACGATTTCGCCGCTCACGTTGGAAAGGGCGTCACCGTTAAGGAAGAAGACCAACTGGAGCAAGCCCTTCATAAGCTCGGTAGCCAGGGGAAACGGGTGATGGCGGACCCGACTATGGCAAACGCCTGGTGCCAACTCAGATGCCAGAATGCCGGCGCAAGATTGATCGCCGCCACGGATCCTGTACTCATACCCAAGGCCCAGAAGAACGAGACAGAACTTGGTGGAATTCGCAACTGCCATGTACGCGACGGTTCCGCCGTAAGCCGATATCTCGCATGGATTGATAGAGAGGTGACATCAGGAACGCTTTACAACGAGGCTGAACTTGCAGACAAACTCGAATCATTCAGGCGCGAACTCACCGACATTCACGACCTTTCCTTCGACACAATCTCAGCTGTAGGCAAAAATGGCGCTCTCTGTCATTACAATCATATGAATGGCACACCGGCCATGCTGGAGATGAACAACCTCTATCTCGTGGACTCCGGTGGACAGTATTCAGACGGCACCACCGATATCACTCGTACTGTGATCATTGGGGAACCCACGGCCGAGCACAGGAAAATGTACACGCTTGTCCTGAAAGGTCACATAGCGCTCGCTCGTGCGGTATTCCCAAGAGGTACATCGGGTGTTCAGCTTGATGTCCTTGCCAGGCAGTTTCTCTGGCAGGAAGGGCTGGACTACGACCACGGCACTGGACACGGTGTTGGCGCGTTCCTGAGCGTGCATGAAGGACCCCAGAGGATCACCAAATCGGGACCCCAACAGGAACTGTTACCCGGCATGGTTGTCTCAAACGAACCTGGTTACTACCAGGAAGATTGCTTCGGCATCAGGTGTGAAAACCTGGTCATTGTTATCGCGCGGGAAGACGACTGGCTCGCATTCGAAACAATCACCTTCGCACCATTCGATACCAGACTGGTTGATACTTCTATCATGAGCCAGGCAGAAATTGACTGGCTGAACGATTACCACGAACAAGTTCACGCCAAGCTGGCGCCAATACTTGAAGCTGATGACCTTCATTGGTTAGAAAGGTCAACACAGCAGGTAGCCTGAAATGTCAGGCGGACCGCTAAATCATGCGAGGAAACCTGACACAACGCTGTGCAATGCATCCCTGTGATCCTCCAGTAACAGCGAGTGCGTTCCCCCGCCAATAACGGTCATTCTTTTTTCATGGGCATTGCCAAGCTGCTCAAAAATCTTTCTTGCCTGTTCAGGGGTCGTTTCCCTATCGAGTTCACCGACCACAATCTGCGTCGGTGCCAGGATTGCCATCGGCTTATACCAGGGCTCCCCTGTACGGGAGTAATTCATGAAATCCTTGAGCACTCCTGTTGGCGCACGCAGCAATCCGGACTTGTCTCCAATCGGATCGACAAGCACGGTATCTGAACACCATCTGGAAACTCGTGCCGGGGGCACTACGGCATCAATTTCATCCTCGGACAATCCTATCGCCCAGCGTTTCGCCATGGACGCTGCGTCCACCGTTCGATACGCTCCAATATCTGCACTAATTGTCCGCGGCGTTGCGCCCTTCTCGACCCAGAGTGCACCACTCAACACCAGGCGACTTACTTTTCTTTCAAACTGCCCAGCGTACCGCCCGCAGATGGCACTTCCCCAACTGTAGCCAATCAGGCTGAGCTGATGAATCCCCCTGTCTTTCAGAATAAAATCCACCGCTCGGTCTACCTCTGCTATGGCATGAGCAGTATCGACAATCGGGTCATTCAGGTCAGGCGCGACCAACATTTCTTCGGGCCGGTCCGACTCGCCATACCCCAGGAGGTCCAGGCACCAGACATCGAATCCCTCTCTCGCCATTTTGTCCATCCACGACTCGCCTTCAATCTCATAGTCGAAAGTTGACGTAGACCCGTAGGTAGCCCCGTGGATAAACAGCACGCCGTTGCCTGGCAACCGGTGCTCCGCATCATTTAAATGCTTGTTTCTCAGCAATAGGCCATAGCCATCGGTCACACTGGCTATACGGTAATCACACTTGATAATCATCTATTTCTCCCTCTCTGACTAACGTATCATGCTATCTGCCAAATATTCCAATATTCCAATATTCCATAAGGGTAGTTGCATGAAAGATGTCGCAGGGAAAGTAGCCTTCATTACAGGTGGTGCCAGCGGTCTTGGTTTAGCCATGGCACGATCATTCACCGGCGCTGGCATGAAAGTCGCGATCGCCGACGTCCAAGATGATGCGCTGGCGGCCGCTCGAGAAGAATTTTCCGAGTCTAATGCCAATGTCATCACCATAAAGGTTGATGTAACAGACCGCGATGCGCTTGAAGAAGCTGCCAAAGAAACCGAAGCTGCATTTGAGAAGGTTCATGTTGTCTGCAACAACGCTGGCGTCGCCGTTAGCGGAAACGTCAAGGATCATACATACAAAGACTGGGATTGGGTCATGGGTGTTAACCTTGACGGCGTAATCAACGGAATGCAGGTATTTTCGAATCGCTTGATTTCACACGGCGAAGGTGGCCACTTCGTCAACACTGCTTCGATGGCCGGGCTTATTGGCATGCAGGGATTGAGTATCTACAACACTTCCAAGTTTGCCGTCGTGGGAATGTCAGAGGCCATCGCAGGCGATCTTGCGCACTTCGGAGTGGGTGTCTCAGTATTGTGCCCCGGGTTTGTCGCAACAGGTATTTACACCTCAGAACGAAACCGGCCACAACAACTTGGCGGCGCTGCTGCTTCAGTGTTTGATCTTTCAAAAGATGAATTCAGGACGGAAGAAGAAATCGCCAGCATGCAGCAAAGCCTGGATGGGATGCTTGAGCCCTCGTTAATCGGGGATATGGTGCTGCATGCCGTTCAGGAAAACGAATTTTGGATTCTCTCTCATCCGGAATTCAGAGAGGGCACTCAGGCGAGAGCCCAGGGTATCAGCGACGCATTTGATCGCTGGGCAGCTTTCCGGGCAGACTACGACAAGTAACTTTTCGAAGGTTTTATTAGCATGCGTGTTCCTCCCGAGATCTACCTGGATATGGACGGGGTCTGTGTCGATTTCATCGGTGCAGCGATGAAAACCCAGGGCTACGATGCCGACCTAATGTTGAAAGGGTGGCGGAACGAATATCCTGGATCGCTCTACCCTCAACCATTGATGGACAAAACCGCCACGGAGTTCTTCACCCACAGTAATCTGCAGGCGTCCGAATTCTGGTCCGGCCTCATAGCTTACTCGTGGTTCGAACATCTATACGTGGAGTTGGGCCGACTCGGACACGTGGTTTTTCTGACCGCACCAACCGGCTCACCCGGGTGCGTATCCGGTAAACTCGAATGGCTCATCGACCGCTTTGGGTCGGATTTTACGGACTTTATCTTTACCCGCCACAAAGACAGGCTCGCACATCCCAATGCCTACCTGGTTGATGACATGCCATTCAACATAGAACCATTCATCGCCAGAAACGGCGTCGGCGTACTATTCCCGCAAATCTGGAACGAACTCGCCCACATCGAGGACCCGGTTCCTCATGTGATCACTACGCTTGAGGCTGCAATAGGACGCCAGCAATAACTCAACCCCGGGCGCGCGTTCATGTAGTCCTTGTAGCAGGTCTTCAGCCCATCCCGGACTTTGTACAAGCCACACCCGCTATGTCGCCAGCCGGTGTCTTCGCAACCCAGTGCGCCCAGGCGGCTTCACCCCGAATGCGCAAGAATTACTCAATAGTCTGTTTCGCTGTTCGTGTGGTCAAAGCTCGCGCCTGTTGTTTACCTTCATTTCTGTCAGCACCTTACCCTCCCGAAGTGAAGCTACTGCACTCATGTCGCTACTGACTCCCACGGCAATGGTGTCATCCCAAAAAACCGGCCGACGAAAATAAATATCAAGATCCACCTGTTCAAGGCCGCGCCCCCATATAGCGGCCATAAGAAAGTGCACACCTTGCCCGCCTCCGATAATGGGAGCCCTGAAGCCTGCCAGGTTTGCTGCTTCCATCTCGTAGTGAATCGCGTTGCCTTCGCTGCTGTAACCTTTCGTGCCTTTCGGTGTTAAGCGGTGCTCACTGACTACCTTCAACATGCCGGTATCTTCAACCACAGGAGCGGGCCTCTCCCCCGCGCCTCGACGCCCAGCTTTCGACGGGTCCGGTTTTAACGAAACCCGAGGCACAGAAATGGCCGTTTCGCCGTCGCTACCCTCAAACCACACATCGGTTG
>DTZW01000235.1:15905-21488 GCA_012961165.1 Gammaproteobacteria bacterium
ACCAACGCCTCACCCAGTACCACGGGTCGATGCTGGACAATCCTGCTCAGCATATTGACGTTCCCCTCAGCTGAAATACCGCTCGCAATCCCAACCCTGATACCGATACCTATGTAGAACGATGGGTCAACATGATTACCAAACAACGAGGCATCCAGCCCCTGGGAAGCCAGCTTTTCAGCCTGGTATTCCTTTGTGACGATCGATTCTTCCCGGTTAAGCTCAAAACCGGCAACTGGCTCTAGCCATTCATTTGACATGACACTTGTCTCACAAATTTTATTTACGAGGAGGAAATATAACACTCCTTTTTACACTGCCTCGAGAATAAGTAACCAGCACTCCCTAGCTGTCCCCGGAATTGGTATCATCCACAGCTTGATCTTCGCAAAAATATCAGGCCAAAATTTAGATGAATTCAATTGCAGTTGAACGCCTTTTGAAAGGCAAGATAGCCGTCGATGAAACTGTCACGGTTGAAGGTTGGGTGCGCAGTAAACGGGATTCCAAGGCGGGCATCAGCTTTATTGCCGTTCATGATGGCAGCAGTTTTGACCCTATCCAGGCGGTCGTACCCGATACTCTCCCCAACTATCGCGAGGAGGTCTTACAGATCACCACCGGCTGCGCAGTCCGGGTGACGGGACAACTGGTCGAGTCTGAGGGCAAGGGACAACAGTTCGAAATACAGGCAACTGAGATCAAGGTGCTGGGATGGGTTGACGACCCTGAGTCCTACCCAATCGCGAAGAAGCGACACACGTTCGAATACCTTCGTACGGTTGCGCACCTGAGGCCAAGAACAAACACCTTTAGTGCAATAACGCGCGTCAGGACAACCCTGGCCAATGCGATTCACAACTACTTTTTTGAACGGGATTTCCACTGGATCAATACTCCCCTGATCACAGCCAGCGACTGTGAAGGTGCCGGCGAGCTGTTCCGGGTCAGCACCCTGGATATGATGAACCTGCCTGTCGCCGACGGGAAAGTGGATTTCAGTAAGGACTTTTTTGGTGCTGAATCTTTTCTAACGGTGTCCGGCCAATTAAACGTTGAAGCTTATTGTCTGGCTATGTCCAGGGTTTATACCTTCGGGCCGACCTTCCGCGCTGAGAATTCTCACACCTCCCGCCATCTGGCTGAGTTTTGGATGGTTGAACCTGAAATCGCCTTCGCTGACCTGAATGACAACGCCGACCTTGCTGAAGACCTTCTAACTAGCGTATTAAGCCGCGTACTGGAAGAACGGGAAGACGACATGGCATTTTTCCAACAGCGTATCGACAAAACAGTCATCGAAAGAATGAGATCCATCATCGACAATAAATTCGAGCGCATGGAATACTCGGAAGCCATCGATATCCTTAAGAACAGCGGCGAGAAATTCGAGTTTCCAGTGGACTGGGGCCTCGATCTGCAGTCGGAACACGAAAGATACCTCACGGAAAAGCATGTCGGCAGGCCTGTGATATTGATGAACTACCCCGCAGAAATCAAAGCGTTTTACATGCGCCTGAATGACGATGAGAGAACCGTTGCTGCCATGGACGTGCTGGCACCTGGCATTGGCGAAATTATTGGTGGCAGCCAGCGTGAAGAACGCCTGGATGTGCTGGATGCCCGTATGCAAGACGAAGTCATGATCGAGGAACTCTGGTGGTACCGCGACCTGCGCCGCTATGGCACCGTACCTCATGCAGGCTTTGGCCTGGGGTTTGAACGCCTGCTGACTTACGTCACCGGCATGGAAAACATACGGGACACGATTCCGTTCCCAAGAACACCCGGGTCAGCTGCTTTCTAATTTCCCGCCCTTAGGGGAATAATGCGCTAACAAAGTGTCCGGAAACACCAGGCTAGTTCAGTGAATTTCATTTCAAGTCTCATGCGGTCTTGACGATAAGTATAATCCTGGAGCCTTCGATAATAGCCAGTGGAGGCCTGGCAATAAATCGATAGATTAAAATCGATAACCCGTTCGCACCTGATTAGCTGAAGTAACAAGGCAAGGCCCAGACTGGTGAACAATCGTCAGCGACTGACGCGATCAACGAGTTGCAACAGGTCTTCGTAGGCTGCCATACCGTGTGCTTCTCCCCGTTGCGCAGTGCGGGCAAGAATGAGCTCGTCTGCGACACCTTCATATTCCCTGATTCTTGCGGTGCACTCATCAAGGTTCCCGGTAATAGTCATGGTGTCTATTACTTCTTCAGGGACAAGGCCCATTGCCTCACGCAAGCGCCCCTGGGGCATCAATTGCGCCGCCTGATCAGCGAATTCGTCGTAGCCGAGTTGTCGAAGCTGCGAATCATAGTATGGGTGAGGAATAGGGTGAAACAGTTTGCAGATCGACGCGCGCGAGGCATCCCGGGCGAGTTCTGAGTCATTATTAATACTGACCGTAGCGGCCACAGGAAACGCGAGAGCGTCTGGGTCTCTGCCGACAGCTTCGGCACCACGTCGTGCATTGGGTTGCACAATATCACGGACAAAAGCCACCGAAGACATGATACCCACGCCTACACCGTCGGAGACTTCTCCGGCCAAACGCACCATTTTTGGACCCGACGCGGATAGGTAAACAGGAACGCTTGCTGTGGCCGGTTCCCAGGTTGCGCGCCAGCGAATGCGATGAGCCTTGCCCTGGTAACGAACCGGTTCCTTGGCTTTACCGGAAACGACCGAGCAAACAATCGCCATGAAATCGCGCATTTTCGTCAGGGGTTTGGACGAGTCAATACCCATATATAGATCGTTAAAGTGAAGGTTGCCGGTGCCGACACCCAGCACAAATCGCCCCTCACTGAGCTCGTTTAAATCACGCGCCTCTATCCCGGTCATCCAGGGTTCCCTGGCATAAGCATTAACGATGTAGGTTCCTACTTTTGCTTTACTGGTTACATTGATAACCGCGGCGGCTGTAACTGTTGCACTTCGCCCGGCATCTACCGTGTAGAGTGAATGCATTCCGGCGCGTTCAGCTTCACTGGCAATTGTAGCGATGGTCTTAATAGAGTCTTCGAACCCTAACATCATACCGACTTTCATTTGCGGCTCCCTATTTCAGTCAAATTTGCTCGCGAACCCGTTTGCAGAGTCTGTAGGCACTGTATCCCTGTTGTTCAGCTTCTTAGCAGCGTTTAGATAACGTTTGATCGGATAGTAACAGCTACCACTCGCCCATATTCGCTTCGGGGCGATTGCTGACCTGGAATCATCATCCAGGGTTTGGGTCAGTTCATCTGCCACCCGCTCCTGCCCGAAAATAAAAGTAAGCCGGTATCCAGTGCCTATTCGCCATGGGTTTTTAGTCTCGAGTATTGATGTCATTGTGCGCGATCATTGCAACTGATTCTAATAGACCGTGATCGGATACTGCAGCATAGTAGAGACATGACACTGCGCTATTTGACATTCCTGGTACTTTTAAGCGGTTCAGCCATGTCACTGGCTTCCGCGATCGAATCTGCAGGGAAGTTCTCAAAACAGACCATCAAAGGTTACCTTAACGGTATTCCAATGCACTATATCAATGTGCAAACCCGCAGCCATGACACGGTAGACATCAAGCTCGACGGTTTAGTTAATGAAGCGATCTGGCAGGAAATTCCTGCATTCGACAATATGCTGGTATCGGTTCCGGGTACCGGCAAGCCCGGACAATACCTAACCGAAAATCGTTTGTTAGCGACGGAACAAGGCCTCTATGTGAGCGCCGTGATGTATCAGCCACCGGAAACCATCGTCATGCGGATGACCAATCGTGATAGCCATACCGATCGCGATACCTTTGGAGTCACCCTGGATACGACCGGTCAGGGCGAATTCGCCTATTGGTTTGCCGTTGGTCTGGGTGACACGGTGATGGATGGCAAAGTGCTGCCAGAAAGACGCTACACCAGTGATTGGGACGGGAATTGGCTTTACAAGGCTGCCAGGTTCGATAAGGGCTGGAGCGTTGAGATTTTTTTCCCCTGGTCGATGATGAACTTGCCGGAAGTTGAAGGCCGACGTGAAGTCGGTTTTTCGCTGAGTCGGCAGGTTTCCCATAGTAACGAGCGCTACTACTGGCCGGGGCATACCTACTCTTCGCCACAATTTGTTACGGCGCTCAATAGTATGCGCGTCGAGGGCATTGAACCACGCCGGCTGATATCCGTGATTCCGTATGTGTCCACAACGCTAGATAAAGCCCGAGATGATGACGATACCCGAGTCGGTGTCGATATCACCTGGAAGCCGTCCACAAGAGCTGAGTTGACGGCGAGTCTGATTCCTGATTTTGGTGCTGTTGAAGCCGACAATGTCGTTCTTAATCTGACTGCATTCGAAACCTTTTTCCCTGAAAAGCGTCTTTTCTTTCTCGAAGGCAATGAAATATTTGTAACAACTCCCAGGGCAAATAGCGGCAATCCACTGCGCGAACTCACTAATGAGAATTTTTCGACGACGTCAAGGCGGGCCTTTGTCACTGATCATCTGCCGACACCCATTTCGCTAATCAACACGCGAAGGATTGGTGGCACGGCAACCCAGGTTTCCTTGCCCGTTGGCGTTTTACCTGACAGAGGCGAAGAGGGCCTGCCTACAGACCTTCTGGGTGCAGTGAGGCTCAACGGCAGAATTGGTAATGTTCGGTATGGCCTGCTGAGTGCCTTTGAAGATGAGGTCGAATGGCAGGGGAAAAATCAATCTGCTGTTCCTGTTGATATCAATGCAGAAGGTCGTGATTTTGCCGCTGTGCGCTTCAGCTATGAGGATTCAAGCAATCAGAACTTTGCATTAGGCTATCTCGGCACCTTCGTTAATGGGCCAATTTATGATGCCGAGGTTCACGGTCTGGACTGGCACTACCTCGCCGAAGACGGCAAGTGGGCGTTGGATCTGCAGTTGGTGCACAGTGACGTTGACGAAATCAGCGGCCAGGGCGCTATCCTTGATCTGTCTTACTCGGTGGATTCAAGATTCCAGCACATCTTGAAGTTTGACTATTTTGACGAAGATGTTGAAATCAATGACCTGGGCTTTCTTCGACGCAACGACTATTCGGGCTTACAGTACGCCTTTCGCTACACTGCAAGAAGCAGCGCCGATGGGTTCGTTCGAGCCAATCGTGGCGCCGTGACTGTTCAGCAACAGTACAACATTAGTCAAGGTCAGGTGGTCGATAGCGGAATCTATTGGCGCAATACACTGGAAGTCCCCGGGCGTAATACAATTCGAACGGCACTTGCCTGGCTGCCGCGACATTACGACGACATCGACTCCCGCGGTAACGGCGCTTATCAGGCAGAGGATCGTATCTGGTGGAATGTACTCTGGGCGACCGATGCCAGCAAAATGTTCAGCTGGTCATTCGCTGTGGGTGGTATTCAGGAAGACCTTGGTGACTGGACAGGTCAGTACTCTATTGGCGTCACGGCAAGGCCCATCAACTCGCTGATGATTAAGGCTGATATCAAGTACAAGCGGCGCGATGGCTGGCTGGTTTATCAGGGCGGTAACAATTTTGGTGCCTATAACGGCATTGAATGGCAGCCAGCTATTGAGATGAACTGGTTCATGATGCCCGGGCACCAA
>DTZW01000236.1 GCA_012961165.1 Gammaproteobacteria bacterium
TAAAAATGCTGACGAAGACCCATGGTACGGATTTGGACAATGCCGGTGCAGCGCAGTGAGCAGGACCATCCTATTGGTCAGGTTTTGACGGATGCAGGTTGCGGGAAATTATTTTATATATAAAACGTACAGACCAGACCTCGCAGCAATCGCCATATGTGGAAGCCACAGGAACGAATTAAATACACCGTTGCAACCGTGGGGTCAGAGTCACGACTCTGACCCCACATTTGTGACCCCACATTTCCCCAGTTAGTCGTCCCAACCACCTATCTTTCGCTCTATCTGAGTGCTCAAAATAGCGCAGCCCAAGTGATTTAGACGCTAAACCCTAAATCTATCAACGGCATTTTGTAAACGCGTTGACCGGTCGCTGCAAAAATCGCATTGGCAACCGCAGGCGCTAGCGGCGGCAGTCCTGGTTCACCAAGGCCCGTTGGGTCATAGTCGCTTTCGATAAAGTGAACATCCACCTCGGGTGCTTGATGCATGCGAAGTACTGGATAACGGTCGAGGTTTGTTTGTTCAACACGTCCGTTTTCCATCGTGATCTTTTGCCCTGCCATCGCGCTGTAACCGTCGATGATGGAACCCTGAACCTGAGATATAGCGCCACTTCTATTAATAATCGGGCCAACATCTACCGCCGCGGTTACCCTATGCAGCGTGACTAAACCGCTTTTTGATACGCTGACCTCTGCTAACTCTGCTACATGCGCTGCGTGACAAAAATAGAAAGAAAAGCCTAACCCCTTCCCTTCAGGCATTTCCCTATCCCAACCGCCTTTCTCTGCGGCAAGTTTAATCACACCAACGGCACGTTCCGTATTCATTGCACGCCAATTGCCATCGTCTATCCAGCGGGGCTTACCCATCATTTCGATCAGCAGTTCAACGTGATCTCGGTTCCCTGCGGTCGCTAGCTCATGGATAAATGCCTGTGAGACAAACGCATGGGTATTCGAGTAGGGCGCGCGCCAAGGTCCAACGGGCGTATCCATTCGATAATTCGTTGAAGATCCACGGACATTACCCATGGTGGAAAAAGGAAACGCGGCAGGATTTGGGCCATTAAAACGGGAAGGCTCACCACCAGATTCAACACCGATCGCATGCTCTTCTATTGCGAGGACCTTACCCTCCGGGTCAACAGCGCCCCGCATTCGATTAAAACCGCCCTGTCTTAAGAAGTCGTAGCGAATGTTGTCCTCGCGCGTCCAGGTCAACTTGACGGGCTTCCCCGACCTTTGGGACAGTTCTATGGCTTCAATGGCAGACTCGTCGCTGGTACGACGACCAAAGCTTCCGCCCATTCGTTTTATGTGGATGGTCAGCTGATCTTTCTCTAGCCCGTACCTGTCTAACGCCATTTTTTGAAAGCGAGGACCACTTTGCGTGGATATCCAAACTTCCAGATGATCTTTCCCATCAGCGCCACGTCTGAAATGCGCTGTGCAATTCATGGGCTCAAGGCACATGTGGGTTAAATAGGGATATTCATACAAGCTGTCCAAGATCGTATTGTTGGGGTCGCTAAATGCTGCCTCTACATTGCCATTATCAATACTGACTTCTTGGCCTGTGTTGCCGACGCCATCGGCAAAAGCGACGAATGACGACCAACTGTCTTTGGAAGCATCGGACTCATCCCATTGTATTTTTAACGCTCGACGAGCCTTGAAAACGGACCAGGTATCCGTGCCAACAATCCCGACGCCATCCATGAGCTCTTTAACGTTGCCGTTGCCTTTGACGATCCACGCATCGGTGATCCCTGGTAGCTTTTTGATGTCATCAATATTGGCATTAATGATTTGACCGCCAACGGCTGGACATTTTTCATAACTGCCATACAGCATATCCTGAACCTGGGTATCAATGCCGAAATCGCCGATGCCAGTGACTATTTCCATAGAGTCGACCTGACTCACCGATGTACCAAGAATTCGATAGTCCTCGCGCGCTTTGAACACTAAGTCATCTTTGTTTGGAATAGGTTGCTGGTAGGCTAGCCCCGCCAACTCTGCAAAGGTACGCGAGTCTTCACTGCCTATGTGCACAACGCGGCTATCGATCGCCCTGAGTTCGCTCTTTGGCCTTTCCATCGCGATCGCTGCAGCACTCAAGAACATATCTGCCGCTGAAGCACCCATTTCACGCATTAGGTTCCAGTTCAGGAAAAGGGTAAATGAGCCGCCGGTCCACTGCTGACCATAGCGTTCTGTATCTATTTCCGGTGTCTGCTTGACGATGACATCATCCCAATCGGCACCCATTTCTTCGGCAACGATCATCGGCAATGATGTTTTAATGCCTTGGCCCATCTCGGGACTACCAGAAAAGATAATGATCTTGCCATCGCCCCTCACCTGCACATAAGCGTTCAGCTCTGCCGAACCGACCAGGCTAACCCCTTCAGCAAGCCCGACTGAGGGTAGTCCCAAGGCGAAACCACCGCCGACAATGGAACTGGCTTTCAAAAAGGCGCGGCGCGTTAGCGTAGCGATCATGACTGCACCTCCTGTGCAGCGTTGTAAAAACTGGCAGCGGTATGAATCGCTTTCCTGATTCTAATGTAGGTGCCACAACGACAATAATTACCCGACATGGCGTTATCAATATCACCATCAGTTGGCTTTGGATTACTTTCGAGCAAGGCAGCGGCGGACATAATCTGTCCTGCCTGACAGTACCCACATTGCGCGACATCCTGGTCAATCCAAACCTGCTGTAAAACGTGGAGGTGATTGCTCGTCGCCAGACCCTCGATCGTTGTAATCCGTTGATCTGCGACACTACTCACTGGCGTAAGACAGCTGCGCACCGGCGACCCATTCACATGCACGGTGCAGGCGCCGCACTGACCGATTCCGCAACCAAACTTGCTCCCGGTGAGACCTGCTTTGTCGCGAAGCGCCCACAGCAATGGCATATCGGCCTCCGCCTGAATCGTGGTCTGCTTTTTGTTAATTTCTAGCGTATAACTTGGCATCTTTTCCCTCGTGCTAATTGTGGCGACTGATCTGCGGAACCCGTCGCCAAGCAGAGTCCCATTTCTTGATGGTGGCTGCAATAGCGACGCTTAAATTTGACGATCTGAACAACGGGGTCGGAGTAGTTACCCGGGGTAAAGTACCGGAGTAAATGCACCAACTTCCCAGTCTAACATTGAGCATTCTCTGGCGGAAAACTGCGTTCCCAAATTTATTCTAAGCATGCCTTATGAAGATGCTTTTGTATTCTTGTTAAAACACGCTTTATAATTCCTATTCTCACCTTAGGAGAAGCCCGTGAAATTTAGTGAGTACAGCAGCTATGACGGACTCGGCTTGGCGGAGCTCATTGCCCAGGGTGAGATAAGTGCTATTGAAGCAGCAGAGATAGCATACCAGGCAATTGAATCCAGAAACCCTGATCTAAATGCGGTGCTTGGCACCGTTAGAGATCAGCCGTTTTCCGAAGGAAAACCTTTTACGGGTGTGCCCTTCCTTGTCAAAGAACTGATCCTCCAGGCTAAAGGTACCTTTAGCAGAGCTGGTTCGAGAGCAACACCTG
>DTZW01000237.1 GCA_012961165.1 Gammaproteobacteria bacterium
TTTCCATCTTGTACCTCGCCAGCAGTCTGGTTGGCCAGAAAATCGCCGATGAAGTTGTTCAGGAAGCCTGGTTTTCCTCCCTGAAAATATGGCTCCCTGAAAATGAAGTTTCCTGAAAATATGGCTGCTTCGAATTGTCGCCAACGAGGGGGAAACGAGACTCAGGATGAAAAAATAGATGCGCTGGTAGCCCAGTGGTCGTCAAGGCAGCACTAAGTTTCTCGAGCTATGCCTTTCGCAGGGTTGCCCCTGCGCCAACGATGGAACTTTTCAGCGATCACCAGCGCCCACTCCGGTTTATGGCTCTTGCGCCATTCACTCGCTGCAAATTTGTTCATCTCCATGAATGTCGGGTAAATGTGTATCGTCCCAAGAATCTTGTTTAACCCAATTTCGTGTTTCATGGCGAGCGTAAATTCCCCAATTAATTCACCTGCATGTTCAGCAGCGATGGTGACTCCGAGTATTTTGTCTTTACCCGGCACCGTCAGGACTTTAACCAGTCCGTGTGCTTCCTCGTCAGCAATCGCACGATCCAGGTCAGCGACATCATAAGTTGAAACTTCGTAAGGAATTTCCTGGGCGCGTGCATCCTGCTCATTGAGCCCTACTCTGGCCACTTCCGGGGAGCAAAATGTTGCCCAGGGAATGACCGAGTAGTCTACCTTGAACTTTCTAAACAGACCGAAAAGTGCGTTCACGCTGGCGTACCACGCCATGTGCGACGCTGTGTGAGTAAACTGGTAGGGGCCCGCGGCATCACCAATCGCATAAATATTAGAGAAGTTTGTTCTCAGGTAATCGTCCACCGAAACAGTTCCATTCGGGTTTAAAGCCACGCCGAGCTCCTCTAGCCCAAAACCGGCGGTGTTTGCCTTGCGACCCACCGCAACCACAAGTCGATCAAAAGGAATTAGTTTTTCTGCACCCTCTCCGTCGACAACCTTCAGCGCATGTCCTGTACCCTCATCCACGACTGACTCTGCTTTGTGACCCGTCAGGACAGTCACCCCTTCGGACTCGAGCTGCATCTGTACCATCGAAGAAAACTCTTTATCTTCACGTGGCAGAATATTCGGGAGCAGCTCAACCTGCGTGACCTGACTACCTAGCCGGCCCAATGCCTGAGTCAGCTCTGTGCCAATCGGTCCGCCTCCTAATACAACCACCCTGCCTGGTCTCTCCTGCAACTCCCAGAGGTTATTCGACGTCAGATAATCAACCGAGTCCAGATTTTCAATCGGCGGTACAAAAGGTTCCGCACCGGATGCGATCACAATGTTTCTGGTCGAAATAGTCTTACCGTTAACACGAACATGCCATGGAGAGAGCACCTCGCCCTCGCCTATTTCCACATCGACACCTAAACCCTGGTAACGTTCGACCGAATCGTGAGGTTCGATCTCTGCAATCGTTCGCTGGACACGCGCCATGATAGCTTTGAAGTCCACATCAATGACTGAGTCCGAAAAACCAAGGCTCTTGCCCCGACTATTGTCATAGGCATGGCGGGCAGAGCGGATAAGTGCCTTGCTGGGAACACATCCCGTGTTCAGGCAATCACCACCCATTTTATTTTTCTCTATCAGGGTCACCTTGGCTTTCACGGTCGCTGCAATCAGCGCCGCAACCAGCCCACCCGATCCAGCGCCGATCACAACCATATCGGCATCAAATGACTTCGGTTTCTCAAATCCACTATAAACACGCTGCGCCTTAACCCAGTCAACAAACCACTTCGCAAGCAGAGGGAAGACACCCAGCAGCACAAACGACATCAGCAATCCTGCAGACAGAACGTCCGAAGGGTTGTTCACCTGCGCCAGCTCAGTTCCCGCATTAACAAAGACGAACGTCCCCGCCAGCATTCCAACCTGGGACACCAGGAAGAATGTGATGACCTTCATGGAAGTGAGCGCCATCGCAAGGTTAATGGCGAAAAAAGGAAATGCAGGGACCAGCCTGAGCGTGAACAGGTAAAAGGCACCGTCTTTCGCTATACCTTTGTTGATCGTGCTGATCAGGTTTTTAAAACGGCTCTCCACCTGCTCCTTGAAGAGCCAGCGGGCAATGACCATCGCCAAGGTGGCACCAATCGTTGACGCAAAAGAGACGATCAACAAGCCCCACCACAATCCGAAAAGCGCACCCGCCACCAGCGTCATGACGGCGGCACCCGGAATCGACAGGGCGGTCACAGCGACATAAATAAAGAAGTAACCAGCGATGAATTTCGCCGGATTGGTCTCGACAAGTCCCTGCAGGGCTGCCTGCTCTGATTTGATATTCTCAAGGGTCAGGTAACTACCCAGATCGTACTGAAAAAACGCACCTAGTAAAAACGCCACTACGGCCAGTGCAATCCATCTGGAAATGGTCATTGGTGTTACCCCTTGGTTTCTTGTTCGAACGGCAATCTGCTAGTTTGACGAATTGATGGGACAATTGTTACAGCAGTGCTACCGGCAGCGCCTTGGCAGTTGTGAAATCATCATAGCGCTTATCAATCCAGGAGTAATCCAATGGCGGTTTTGTTCCACGAAAATCCAGGCAATGTGAACTGGGGACAACTACGGAAGGATCTAACTGACGATGAATTTCACAATGGCAGGACAACTCATCAGCTAAAACTGTCGTTCGAAAACAGCCAGTTGCAGGCTTATGCCAACGACCGAGAACGATGCATTGGTACCGCAAGAGCACTCTCTGATGGTGTAGGCAACGCCTATATCATCGATGTTTGGACTCAATCATCGTATCGGAAACAGGGAATCGCAACAGAGATGATGGAAATGATGATGAGAAAATGTCCAGGACAACACATCTATCTGCAGACCGATGATGCCATACAGTTTTATCGCGACCTTGGGTTCAATGACCAGCCATTGGGCATGAGTATTGTCATTGGCGAATACCTGCAAAACGACACACGAAATTAACTTCTGCTGAAACCTGCAGCGACCAGTTGTCGCACGCTAATACTGTCCCAACCAGGATTGACCGACTCTACAAGCTTATTAATCTGGTTTCTCGGCGCACGTTTCAACTTTACTTCACGCTCGACTGCCTCTTCCGCGCAGGCGATTGTTTCAACATAAACCAGCTTTTGAAGGACCCGTTTCTTGCGCAACCGACGACTGACCATAATCCTCTGGTTACCAATGCCAGTCACCAGATCCGGAGTTACACCGATTGAAAGATGTCGATGGTGCCGACTCGAGAGAATGTAAAGGTAGTAGTTCGCCATGACTGAAGTATTGTCGATGGGAACAGATCCAAATATCGCCTAAAACGGCAACAACCGTAGGTGTAGAGCCACGAGAGAAGTAAGTGACTTCGGTTTACAGCCTGCCAGTGGTCCAAAACCCCGGAATACAGGTATCATGTCTCTGTCAAACCAAAAGACTGTTTATGTCACCAACCACTGACACATGGGTTAAGCTCCAGGCGCTCGCGGCTGATGCCAATAGCATCAAGATTGCAGAACAATTCAATATCCCCGGAAGGCTGGACCGTTTCTCGGTTGATCTTGGGCGAATCTACGTCGATCTGTCGAAGCATGCTGTTACTGAAGAAATACTACGGCTTCTGCTGAACCTGGCGGAAGAGTCCCGGGTACTTGATCACGCGCGTGAGATGATCTCCGGCGACCCTATCAACGTCAGCGAAAACCGCCCGGTACTCCATACGGGGCTACGACACCCCGCCCCGCATCTGCCAGACGAATTCATCGAGCACGTTAAGGAAGAACGGGCGAAACTTGACTCGTTAAGCCATCGAATCCGGAATGGGACCTGGACAGGAATCACCGGAGAGACCATTACCGACGTGATCAACATTGGTATCGGCGGGTCTGATCTCGGCCCGAAGATGGTCGTGCAGGCGCTTAGGGAGTTTCACACGGGACCGCGAGTTCACTTTATTTCCAACGTGGACGGCGCCGAAATTCTGTCTTTGGTGAAAACATTGAATGCCGCTTCAACGCTGGTTGTTGTGTCCAGCAAGACCTTCACAACGGCTGAAACGCTAATAAACGCACAAACAGCCCTCGGCTGGCTTGAAACTGAACTCGACCTGGACAAATCCCAGAGCCGGGCACAGTGCATCGCGATCACCAATAATCGTAACAAGGCGCAGGCATTCGGCGTACCAGATCAACAAATCCTGACGTTCCCTGACTCCATTGGAGGCAGATACTCTGTCTGGTCTTCAATCGGCTTCGCGATCTGCATCGCACTGGGGTTCGACAATTTCAAATCTTTCCTGGCAGGAGGTGCGCAGATTGACCACCATTTCCTGAATTCCCCGCCGGAGAAAAACGCTCCTTTGTTAATGGCCTTGATCGGTATCTGGTACAACAACTTCCTTGGAGCTCAGACGCATGCAGTGATACCTTACTGTGAAAGACTGGGACCGTTTGTTGATCATCTCCAGCAACTTGATATGGAGAGCAATGGAAAGTTATCGACACTGGAAGGTGAGTCAGTTGAATTAGAGACAGGACCAATTGTCTGGGGACAAACCGGCACAAACGGACAGCATGCGTTCTTCCAGCTTCTTCACCAGGGAACAAAACTGGTTGCCGTCGATTTCATTGGCACCATACACGATGAACTCAGCAAGCCAGAACATCATCGCGTTCTCCTCGCAAATATGATCGCCCAATCAGAGGCGTTAATGACCGGTCAGGTCAATGCTGATCCGCACCGGCAGTATCCGGGTAACAGACCAAGTTCGACGTTGTTAGTGGATAAACTGGACCCTGAGTCACTGGGGATGCTGCTTGCGCTCTACGAGCAGAAGGTTTTCGTACAAGGCGCCATCTGGTCCATTAACTCCTTCGATCAATGGGGCGTGGAACTTGGAAAGCAGTTAACCAACAAGATTCTGGGCGGATCAATGGACCATGATCCTTCAACTTCCGAACTGCTGAAGAAAACCGGGTTGTCGGACTGACACTTGGCTGTCCTGTTCAAAAAGAAGCGTGCTGGTGTCACCTACGAGGTACGAAGCGCCGGAAATAGCCGCCGTCTGTACACCAATGGTGCTTTTCATACCCAGTTCAACCCGCAACATCTGTTCACCAGTGGCGTGTGGGACCTTTTAAGCCTTCCATCCCTCTGCCTGCCTACGCCGCCAAAAAAAGTGCTCGTCCTTGGGGTCGCTGGTGGTACGGCCATCCATCAACTGTGCAAGATGCACAGCCTCGAACAAATCGTCGGAATTGAGCTGGATTCAACTCACGTTCAACTGGCGAAGGACTATTTCCAGCTTGATTACCCGAAGCTGGAACTTGTCCATGCCGATGCAAGAAAGTGGCTGGAAACCTGTCATGATAAGTTCGATTATATTGTCGATGATATTTTCATTCACGCCGAAGGAGACCCGGAGAGACCTTATGCCGCAGATCAACGCTGGTTGCGACTGTTGACACAACACCTGACGATCAATGGCACACTGGTCCAAAACCATATTGATAACCGTCAAAGCAAGCGCGCCCTCGGCTATTTTAGTCGTGGCGCCGTTCTTGAGTTCAGCACAGAAAAATATGCAAACAAGGTGCTGGCCTGGTTCAAATCAGGCACAGGAAAGGCGCTGAAAAAAAACCTCCGGGATGAACTGGAACAATGGCCTCGATCGACCACTCATCGGCTTCGACACCGCTGCCGGGTGATCAGTAGGTGACTTCTTCCTGCTTGACAACGATTGCGGCTATTAAAAGAACGACCAGCATAGCCAGGCAAATTTGGGCGGCAACGTTATAACTACCTAGGTGATCTACCGCGAGACTAAAGGCAAACGGACCCACTGCACTCGCGAAAACAGAGATCGAAGTATTGAACCCGCTGACCTCCCCAAGATGAAGCGGACCAAAAAAGCGAATAAATGCGAGATTAGACGTTACGCCCCACAGGCCACCCCCCGTACCAAACCCGACCGCGAGCATCCAGTAACCCCAGGGCTGGTCAAGGTTTATCAGCCCACAGCCACCGACAACAAAACCGATCAGCATCACGATAAGAAAAGGTTTCAAAGGCCCCTTGTCCACAAGGTAGCTGCCGACAAGGTTAGCCGCGGTTGCGCAAATAGCAGCAGGGAAAAAATACCCAAAGGCAACATCCCTGGGTAACCCCGCTTCACCAAAAATGGCGACAACGTGAAAGGTCAGTGCCGTACCGAACATGGCGTGCATCGCAAGACTCATGGAGTAGATCCAAAAGACCGGAGAACGGCGCGCCTCTGCAAGTGTCTTCGACGGCACTTCGGCCGGCGCCACATAGGCACCCGAAGGTTTTTCGCCATCAGGAATCAAGCCACAGGAAATGGGATTATCGCGCACGAAGATAAAAGCCAGCACAGCAAAAGCCAGGCCTACCAACAACGCCATGAACCACAAGGCACCGCGCCAGCCAAATCCCCCGATCATCATTGCCAGGACAAGCGGTGCCAGAGAGAAACCAAAAGATACAAAGACGCTACGAAGACCACTCACAAGACCCCGCCTCTTGACAAACCAGAGCATCAAGACATTACGCGAACAACTCGTCAGTACCCCCTGGCCAAAGAACCTCACACCGAAGAAGCCAAGCAGGATAAGGATAAAGGTGACCAGTGTATGACCACCCAGCCAGCTACTCAGGACATCGACAAAACTGATATACACAACCATCAGCCCTAATGCCAAGGATGACGCGGCAATCATGATCCGTCCGCCCAGCCTGTCGTACCAGCGTCCCGCTTGAGTCAGGAATAGCGACGACCCGATCGTCCCAAAGAGATACGCCATTGATAACTGGGTTCGGGTCAACCCAAACGCGTCGATGAACGGTTCCGTAAAAACAGCCATACCCATCGTCTGGCCAGGTATGCTCAACAAAAAACCCACTGTCGAAAACAGCCACACGACCCAGCCGTAGTAGACTGGAGATCGCTTGGGGTCAAACGGCCAGGTAACAGAAATCAAAGGGCATCCTTGGGGGTAGCGAACAACTATCGAAAGGCGCGCAATATAACATGCTCATCTATCGTTGACGTGTGCTGCAAGTAACAATAGATTGATGACAGTTAATTATGGACGCAGAGCTGGGGGCTCCAAATGAAGAACATTTTGTTTATTACCGCTGATCAATGGAGGGCGGAATGTCTTTCGTCATTGGGGCACCAGGTGCAAACCCCAAATCTGGATGCACTGGCAGCGGACGGTATGTTGTTCAAGCAACATTTTGCTAACGCGGTCCCTTGCGGGCCCTCTCGAGCCAGCCTGCATACGGGCATGTACCTCCAGAACCATCGGTCAGGCACGAATGGAACACCGCTTGATGCCAGGCATACCAACTGGGCCCTCGAAGCCCGAAAGAAAGGTTACGACCCCGCATTGTTCGGCTATACAGACACGGCCAATGACCCGAGGGAGTTTGCTGCCGACCATGAGTACCTACAATCTTATGAGGGTCCGTTGCCAGGGATCACCCCCATCGTAATGATGGGAACCTTTCCTGATGCATGGGCGGCATGGCTTGGTGACCAGGGCCTTGATGTTCCTGACCCCAACTGGAAATTCTACACAGGCAAGGCAGATGTCGCCGAATATGAAGATGGAGGTCCGGTACCTGCACCACTGGCCATTCCAAAAGAACTTCACGATACCCATTTCATGATTGACCGTACTGTGGAGTACATCGATCAAAAAGACGGGCACTGGTGTGTGCATTTGTCACTGCTCAGGCCCCACCCTCCCTGGATAGCGCCAGAGCCATATAATGAACTGTATCCCCCCGAGACATTGAAAGACTTTGTCCGCCAGCAAGACATGGCAACCGAAGGCGCCCAGCATCCACTGCTTGAAGCCTACCTGAACAAACCCCGCGTCGGTGCGCCACTGGACGATAATAAAACAGCCCGCCTTAAAGCCTCCTACTTCGGCCTGATGACAGAAGTCGACCATAATCTCGGCAGACTGTTCGACTACCTTAAAAAATCAGGGCAATGGGACAACACGCTGATCGTCTTTACATCCGATCACGGCGAGCAAATCGGGGATCACTGGCTTATCGGTAAAATGGGTTATTTCGATGCCAGCTATCACATACCGCTAATTATCAGAGACCCCGATGCAACCAATACAAGGGGCCTGCAGATCGAAGCTTTCACCGAAAATGTCGACATCATGCCAACCATGCTTGACTGGCTGGATCTGGATATTCCCCGTCAATGCGACGGAAAGTCTCTTATCTCTATCCTTCGCACAGGTAAAATTCCTGATTACTGGAGAGATGCCGCTCACTGGGAGTTAGATTTCCGCGATGTGCTAGCAGGCGAAACCCTGGAGCAGTCACTCGGACTCACCCAACACCAGTGCAGCCTGAACGTACTCCGCGATGATCGCTATAAGTACGTGCACTTTACCGACCTGCCACCGCTGTTCTTTGACCTGCAACAAGACCCTAACGAGTTCGTAAACCAGGCAAACAACCCTGACTACCTGCCGCTGGTTCTGGAATACGCACAGAAAATGCTTTCCTGGCGCATGAATCATGACGAACAAACCCTGACGCATCTCACACTGACTGACAACGGTGTTGTATCGCAACCTGCTCCAAGGTATTGATTGTATTTATATGAAGTCAGACGCTCTTAACCTTAATATCCTTGACCCGGATGTTCTTAATCTCGATGGCCTCACCCTCAAGGACCTTGAAATTTTTGAATCAGACTCGGGGGGCCAGACCCTTTTCGATCTTTGCAACCAATCACGGTCCGAAGGCGGCGCCAGAATTTTACGGCAAAGAATGTCAGCCCCCTGGTCGAACCCGGATCGAATACGCGAAACCCAGGACTCCCTCCACTTTATCCAGGAACATCGATCGGTTTTTAACAAACTGCCCTCCGCCTATGCAATGGGACGGGTAGGCCACTACTTACAGGACATATTGCCGATTGTGACCCACCATAATTCACTTGAGTTCGCGATCAACGCTTTCTCTTTATGGGCAAACCATGACACGCACTACAGAAGCATTGTGCGTGGCATTCAAATCACCTGCAGGGTGATTCAGGGAATACGTGAGTTTATGTCACAGGCAGAACTGCAATCCGCCGGGGGAGAGCTGGTTCAGATTTTCCAGGAAATTCAAACACTGCTTGAGCCCCCCGGTTTGGCGAAGGTACCCACCGAGGAGCATGCAGGCTGGGCTTTCAAGATACTGCGACTGGATCAGGACTTTCGGATTCACGAGAAAGAAACAGTATCAAGGCTGCTGGCTCTCATTTTCGAAATCGATGCGCTTGTGGCAATGGCAGATGTTACCCGGAACAACGGCTACGTCATGCCGAACGTTGAAGAAGGCCCCATGCGCGTGGTCGCAGAAGGTTTAGTACATCCTTTCTTACAGCAGGCCGTCGCTAATCCGGTCAACATCAATCAGGAACAGCGAGTGCTTTTTCTTACCGGGCCCAATATGGCTGGCAAAACGACTTACCTTCGCGCCTTTGCCACCTCGTTGTACCTTGCTCATCTGGGCATGGGTGTGCCGGCAAGCCGTTTCAGCTTTGTGCCGGCCGAGCAACTCTTTAGTTCTATCTCGCTCAGCGATGATCTGAGCAGCGGTATAAGCTACTTTCGCGCCGAAGCTTTGCGCGTCAAGGCTATCGCACAGGCTATCTCGAAAGGCCACAGGGTCGTGGCCATCATGGACGAACCTTTTAAGGGAACAAACGTTAAAGACGCATTTGATGCTTCGAAAGCAATACTGGAACGCTTCTCGACCAAAGAGGCATGCCTGTTTATGTTTTCCTCGCACCTGATCGAACTGAGTGAGCACATCAGCGATGCCGGAAAGATCGACTGCCGTTACTTCCAGGCTGAAGAAGGCGAAGGAAGACTTCGCTTTGACTACCTTTTACGCCCGGGCGTTTCCAGCCAGCGGCTGGGCATGCGAGTGTTGCGTGAAGAAGGCGTATTCGAACTACTGGACGGCCGGTCGGAATAGATTCAATACCTTGCCAAACTGTTCGACTATCCTTAAAGGCCCAGGTTTCATCAGGACTGGCTATTGACCCATTCAATGCATCTTTCATTGAACAACTCAGGCATTTCATACTGCAACCAATGTCCTGCATCGGCAACCAGTTCGAACCTGACGTCGGGTCTAGCGTACTGGAAGATATCTCGGCGCGCCTCAAGGTCAGGGTAGGCAGGGTTATCATGGTCGCCATAGATAACGAATAGGGGCGTCGTTGTGCCTCGCACGCCATCAATAACCAACCTACCCCTGGCATACGGCAGGCTGCGAAATCGAGCACGAGAGGTATTAAGCTGCTGAATAGTGACAGCTGTATTGTCTATGCGTGAGCGCTGATAAAACATCAACCTGGCCAGATTTTCTTTCTGAGCCGCAAGGACCTGGTCGCTGCTCATTCCAGACACTCGTCTAATGAGCGGTTTCATGGTGACCCTGCGGGGTAAATCCCCCACCGCAGCGGGCCCGGTTAACATCACTGATTTTAGCCGCGTCGCCATGTCCTTCATGACCATGGCGGTAACCGTGCAGCCCCACGAAAAGGCAACCACGTGAAATGCTGAATCGAACAATTGTTCCAGGGCGGTCCTTGTTGCCCGGGCGGCACTAACAGCATCAGATTCAACTTCGCACATCGCAGCATCGCCAAGGCCCGGCAGATCAATCGCGTAAACATCAAATTGCTCGCGTAGCGCGGGAATGTTTCTCGCCCAGTGCAGCCAGGACCCTGAACCGCCATGCAGCAGAACCACTTTTTCGGCACCTGCATTTTCCCACTGACGGATAGGCATTCTGCCTTCCCCACAGGGAAACCAGTGAACAACGGCTGCTTTCTCAAGGACAAGAATATCTTCGGGTAACGCTTCCATCAGCTTATCTGTGCTTGCCCTGTAGAATGAATCGCTTTAGTCCTCGTCGTTAGCTGCCTGCGCAAAGTCGTAACAGAGCTCGCCCATCCGCAGTTCACCTTCCCTTGTCTGCAAACCCATTGCCATGGCTTTACGCATGTTCTGCTGGGCGCCTTTGGTCCGAAGCGTTTGCTGGAACAGAAATGCCTCCTCTAATAAACCGTCACTTAGCGGCATCTCTGCATTATTGATCGATGCCTTACATAGCGCGATCGCTTCAGCGGGCCAGCAGGCAATTCTTTTTGACAGAGAATCCACAAAACCGTCCAGCTCGTTCGCCGAATCAAAAACACGATTCAGGTAACCCCACTGAGCAGCAGTTTCTGCGTCAATATCATCACTGCCAAGGCAAATTTCCATGGCCCTACCCCGACCAACCAGCCTTGGCAGTCGCTGAGTACCGGTTCCTCCAGGCAAAATACCAAGCGCCACTTCCATCTGGTTGATGACTGTTTTTCCCTTCAGTCCAAATCGCATATCACAGGACGATGCAAATTCATTTCCACCGCCACCCGCTCTACCCGCCATTTTGACGATAGTTGCCTTTGGCATGGTTCTTACTCGTTCGCACATAAGGTGAAAGTCTGAGAACTCCAGGCTCTTCTCTGCCGGCGTATCAATCGCAAACTCCAAAATGGCTTCCACATCAAAATGGGCAATAAAGAAATCCGGATCAGCACTCTGAAATACAATGACTTTAACGGATTCATCCTGTTCAACCTCGCTGGTAAAACCAACCAGGTCCATATAAAGAGGCAGGGTCATGACATTCACAGGCGGGTTGTTAATAGTGGCGGTAAGCACCCCCTTGTCATATTCAATTCCAAGTGTTTCATAGTCGTAAGCCATCGTGATTCTCCTGGGTTAAGCCTTGAGCCTAGGGGCTCTGTGATTGCGGGTCAAGGCCCTGCAGGCGCAAACTCACCTATCATCCGGTTGCGTCACGACCCCGCTCAAGCAAGTCACCTTGCGATCCCTGTTCTGCATTATGCTGCGCATACCCTTGCGGCTCTTTCGAGCGCCCGCCGACGCCTAAATAACCCCGTCACCCTGCCAATTGAAGTCTATCAGAAGGCCGGGGATAGGATTCGAAGGCGGAATCCGTACACTGGTCGATATGCTGAACCTGTTCCAATCGAACCAGATGTCTGAACTCGCCCGGGCGTTCTGCGCGAGGAATACATTATTCAACGACCCATTTGAGCCACTCACGGTGGTCGTTCAAAGTTTCGGCCTGGGACAATGGCTAAAGCTTCAGCTCTCCGATTATCACGGCATTAGTAGCAATGTAGACTGTATTTTGCCAGCCACCTTCCTGTGGAAGCTCTACCAGTCCCTGATCCCCGAAACACAACTACTCAATGAATCCCCCTACGACCGACATCGCCTGACCTGGCGGATCATGCGGCTGCTGAAAACAAACCCCGGGCTCGCCAGTGAAATTGACACTTACCTGGCCGGAGCAGGCGACAAAGACCTCCGATTACATCAGCTCGCGGCGGAATTGGCCCTGCTGTTCGACGAATACCTCATGTACCGGCCAGACTGGATCCTGCAATGGCAAAACCAACGCCGGGAACTGACCGGCCACGAGGCCTGGCAGGCTGATTTATGGAGAATCATCCAGGATGACCTGCAAGGTAATCAGGGACTACACAGGGCAACATTGCACCAACGGGTTTTACAATCCCTTGCTCGCCAGTCAAACAGTCAGCAACCCAAAGCGACGCGCAAACGCATCAGCATTTTTGGCCTTTCTACCTTACCGCCGCTTCAACTACAGACCTTTGAAGCACTGGCTGAATCTACCGAGGTCGATATTTATTTTTTAAACCCCTGCGCACATTACTGGGGAGATATTGTTTCTGAGAAAGACAAAGCGCGACGCTCAATTCGCAGTCTATTGTCGACGGATGAGCCACTCATCGACGAAGACTACCTGGAGGTTGGCAATCCGTTACTGTCATCACTGGGCAAACAGGGACGGGAGTATCTTGAACTGCTACTGGAATCCAACCAGGTGCACTCGGAGGAACTTTTCCTGGATCTTGAAGAAGTTACCGCGCTTGATGTCGTTAAGAACGACATCCTAAACCTGACCTTCGGCGGTGAGTTTGGCGCTGAATGCCAACCAACCCCGCGACAGTTCAACGACACTTCCATCCAGATCCATATCTGTCACAGCAGACTTCGCGAAGTTGAGGTGCTGCACGACCAGATACTGCATGCCATAAAACAATCTCCTGCGCTCAGGCTTAACGATATCCTGGTGATGGTGCCGGACGTTGCCGAGTACGCACCGTTCATTCAGTCAGTGTTTTCCGGCAGCCTGGCCTACCGAATTGCTGACCGAAGTTCCGTTGAAAACAGCACGCTGTTAAGTAGTTTCATGAATCTGCTTAAGCTGCCTGAACTCAGGCTGTCTGGTCCCGAGGTCATGGACCTGCTGGAAGTTCCCGCCATCATGAGACACTTCGAACTTACTCAGGAAAACCTCGAGACCATTTCCTACTGGGTAGAGGAATCCGGTATCCGGTGGGAATTGAGCGGCAAGGACAAGCAGGCCTATTGGAACCTGCCACCCGAAGACCAGAACAGCTGGAAGTTCGGTATAAACCGTCTTTTACTGGGGTTCGCCATGTCACCCGATCAGGGCAGCTGGGATAGCATTCTGCCCTTTGAGATTAGCCCCGCGGATACCGATCTTCTTGGCAAGCTTTGTTATTTCATAGACTTACTGGGGGAGGTTAGAACAGAACTTGGGGAACCTAGATCGGTCGATGCATGGCAAAAAATAGTGACACGACTGATCTCAACATTTTACGATCCCCGGGGCGATGAGGTGCTTGAGGTCAACCAGTTACTACAGGTCATCGACGAAATAAGCCTCGATGCCAGTTCTGGCCGCTACCAGGACAACGCTTCTCGCCAGATGATGGCCTACTCAATCAACCAGGCACTTTCCAACCAGGATTCGAAAGCCGGCTTTATCTCCGGCGGTATTACCTTCGCGACACTCGTACCCATGAGAAGCATACCGTTTCGCATGGTTGCCCTGATGGGCATGAATGACGGTGAATATCCCCGTGACGTCAGGCCACACTCTTTCGACCTGTTTGCCAGCTCACCTGCCAGGAAAGGCGACCGATCAAAAAAACTGGATGACCGATATCTGTTCCTTGAAGCGTTGCTGTCTGCAGGTGAAACGTTCTATGTCAGCTTCGTTGGCAAAGGCGTTAGGGACAACAAGGATCGTCCCCCTTCTGTCGTCGTTGGCGAATGGCAACATTACCTGCAAGCAGTATTCGGGGAGGACTATTCCATCACCCATGCCCTGCAGCCATTTAGCAGGCGGTACTATCAAGGGGATGGCCTGCAGTCGTTCTCTACCCTGTGGCACGAGGCACTGTCTGCCAACGAAGATGCGCCTGGCTTTATGGAGACCCCGCTAGCACCGGAAGAATCAATGACATGCACCGGAATTACACAACTTTCCAGATTCCTGCGACATCCCGGCAAATACTTTCTGCAGCAAAGACTGGGGGTCTACCTTGATGTCGATGAAGCCGAACTGAAAGATATTGAGTCGTTCGAACTGGACCCACTCGAACGGTTCCATCTGGCCGATACCGCTTTGGGTATCTTGATGAGCGGCCAGGACCTTGAGCAATTCAAACGACAGGTATCACTGTCCGGCACCATACTTCCGGGTGATATCGGCCAACAACACCTGGAACGTGAACTCATCAGGGCTCAGACCATCCAGGCACGAGCGGCAGATTACCTTGATGTTCCACAATCTTTCATTAAAACCAACATTGAGATTGAAGGGAGCCCACTTCGCGTTGAGCTTGATAACCTCTACGGCGGCAACCTTGTCAGCTACCGTGCGGGAAAACTCCGCGCGGGACAGCTGCTGGATACCTGGGTTCAACATCTTGCGGCTAACATTGCAAAGCCAAACACCTCGACAGTTTTTATTTTTCGGGGAGACAAAGATGACGCGAAGGTCAGCCGGCTAGGGCCAGTTGATCCGGCGACAGCAGAAGCAATTCTGTGCAATTTACTGGACCTGTACGACGAAGGCATCGCCAGTCCCTTACTTTTGCCGCCCGAGGCCTGCAAAGCTTTTACCGAAAGTCAGCTGAAAGGCTTATCGGTAGACAGCTCGATCCTGAAAGCTCGCCAGGGCTGGGAAAGGGATCAACCGGGCTCAGAAGGCAAGGACCGTTACTGGGCAAGACTGTTCCAGTTACCTGAGGCATTTCACGACAGGTTCATCACTGACGCGCCATCGATCTGGCAACCCATTTTGGAGGTGCAGGTCGATGAATAGTTCAGACATCACTTTTAACCCGATGACCATGCCGTTGGACCACGGCCAGCTGATCGAAGCAAGTGCCGGTACGGGTAAGACCTACACGATCACTAACCTGTGTCTCAGGCTGTTACTCGGTCGCAACTCACCATGGCAACGACCACTGGCAATCAATGAAATTCTCATCCTGACATTTACTATTGCCGCCACCAACGAGCTTAAACACCGGATCGCAAAACGAATTGAACAGGCACGGCGGGTTTTTAGAACCGGCGACGATAACGGTGATGAGTTTCTCCGACATTTACTGCAGACCTCAAGTGACTCGTCAACAGACCTAAAATTGTTGACCGCAGCAAGCCAGTTGATCGACGAAGCGAGCATCTTCACCATTCACGGTTTTTGCGCAAGAGTTCTTGGCGAGCAAACGTTTGAGTCAGGCACTCTGTTCGATCAGGAACTCAATGCGGAACGGGACCACCTGCTTAAGCTTGCCGTCGAGGACTGTTACCGCACTTTGATCATGCCGCTACAGGGAGATATCCGCCAACTGGCGTTAACACTTTGGCCAAACCCCGCGATGCTGGCGAGAAAACTGTCACCTTTCCTCTTTCGTGGCGAGCTACAGGTCTTTCCTGCTCAGACAGCAGAAGATGCAAATGAACTGGTGCTCAAAGCACGCGAGGCTAAAACCCTCTGGAGAGATGGCGAGCTGGAACAATCACTGCTTAACGGTGATCTCAAGAAAAATTTAAAACCTTATCGAAGGCTTGGACAGATGACCGAATTTTGTCTTTCGACTGGAATCGAGTTGGACAATGAGCTCTGGGAAATCTATTCCGCTGATTCCCTGGCCGGGGCGGTAAAAAAAGGTGGCGATTTACCGATACACCCCGCCCTTGAACTGATCACAGAGGTTCATGCAGGTATCAATACAGCCACAACCAACCTCTGGCATCAGGTATACGCCAGCGTCTCCAGCCTGATGCAGCAGCACAAAGAGACCTGGAACAAGATGACCATCGACGATTTACTGACTTCCCTTGCAGCAGCAGTAAACAGGCCAGGATCATCACTGCCGGACTCCATGGCTAACCGCTGGCCCATCGCTATGATCGATGAGTTCCAGGATACCGACAACATCCAGAACAGCATTTTCTCTCGCGTTTACCAGGACGGTAACAACGGACATTCGCTACTGACGATTGGCGATCCCAAACAGGCCATCTATAGCTTTCGTGGCGCAGACGTTTACACCTATATCAACACCCGGCGACTATCGAGCAGGCTGCACAACCTTGATGTGAACTGGCGTTCTTCACCGGCACTCATTGAAGCAACGAACTTCCTTTTCCAGAAAGGTAACGTTTTTGGTAACGATGCGGATATGCCCTTTGTACCGGTGAGGCCCGCCCCAACACATGCTGAAATGAAGATGCTGGTCGCCGGCGTCGAATGTCCCCCTTACCAACTCTTTGTGATCGAAGATCCTGACCGGTTCGCTGGCGTAGCGGAGCTAACAGAACGGGCGATGAATTATGCGGCGGAACAAACCGTTTCCCTGATCAACGCCGACAGTCAGGCCAGCCTGGATGGCAAATCAGTCAGTGCCGGACAAATAGCGTTTCTTGTGCGAAGGCGCGCCGATGCTGTCGCGGCCCAGCGAGCGCTTAGTTCTCGAGGTGTGCAAAGTGTGTACCTGACGCTGGAAAGTGTCTTCCTTCAGGATACCGCCGCTGACCTTAAGCTGGTCCTGGAGGCGATACTCGAACCTGCAAACGACCAGGCAATCAAGGCGGCACTCGCAACGCGCCTCATGCAGACAACCGCAGCTGATATCGACCGCCTGAATCATGACATTCAGGCGCAGCAGGCTGTGCTCGCAGAATTTCGTTCCTACCGTGAAATGTGGCTCGAGCAGAATGTCGCGCCAATGCTTAACACGCTGATGGAGCGACGTCAGCTGGCCCAGAGGTGGTTACAGCTCCCGAACGGCGAAAGACAAATAACCAATCTGCGTCACCTGATAGAAATACTCCAAAAACAATCAGGCAGCATCAAGGGGATGTACCAGCTGATCAAATGGTTCAGCCACGAACAGGGTGATGCCGCCACCGTATCTGCCGAAGACCGACAGCTCCGGCTGGAAAGTGATGAGAACCTCGTCAAGATCGTGACAATGCACGCAGCCAAAGGGCTTGAATACGATATTGTCATGATTCCCATACCCGTCTTTGCCACAGGTAGCAAGAATAGCGCAGACCCTGCACTGTTCCATATCGAGCAGGAAGGCAGATATATCGCCGGGGTCGAGCTGGGTGATGACAGTCACCACCGGAGCCTGAGCGCCAGGGAAGAGCAGGAAGAAGACATGCGCCTGCTTTACGTTGCGATGACCAGGGCAAAATACCGATGCTACCTTGGCCTGCCGAAACTGAACTCGTTTGCGGGTTCCGCCATTAGACGACTGCTCGACATTGAAACCCTCAAAAAGGACGAATCACTGCTGCATCGCGTACACGGCGTTTTGCCCCAAAAGCTCTTCGAGATCGTTGCGACAGATAACATAGCCAACACAATATTCACCGATAGCACCTCGCCAGACCCACTGACCGCGCCGCCCGCAAAGCCCACCGTTAATGACTATTGGCGAGTCCACAGCTACACCGGGGTCGCGGCCAGGTTAACCGTCCACGAGCCTGTCATGGTCACGGGATACGCCGATGATGACCGCAACGAAGAATCCCCAAACATCCAGAACCTATTAAGCCGGCACAGCTTTCCACGAGGGGCCCGTGTCGGCGTCATTCTGCACAGCCTGATGGAAGATCTTGATTTCCAGACTGATGACTGCTCATCCCTGTGCGACCGTACCCTCAGGAGACTTGGCCTGGAAGATGAATGGCTAGCCGTCCTTGAGCAATGGGTCCAGGACATTCTTAAGGCTCCACTCGGCCAATTTTCCTTAAAGGATGTAGGCTTAACGGATCGGCTGGATGAAATGGAATTCCACTTTCCACTGGCAACATCGACAAACCTGGTGCAGTTCCTGGCCGAACGAGGATACCTGGAAGGCACCTCCAACAAAGCGCTTTTGCTGCAGGGACAGATGACCGGACTGATCGACCTCCTGTTTCGGCGGGATGGCAAATACTACATCGCGGACTACAAATCGAACTTTTTGGGTAATTCCCTCACGGATTACAATGATGAATCCATTGCCCATGCCATGCAAAGTCATCAGTACCATCTGCAATACCTGATTTACACCGTGGCGGTACACCGGATGCTGAAACAGAAACTGCCCGGTTACCAGTATGAAACACACATGGGAGGCGCCTACTACCTCTTCCTTCGCGGCATGAACCAGCAGGATTCCCGGGGCATATTTTTTACCAAACCTGATCTGGATACTGTGGCCAGGCTTGATGAATTATTAGGGGGAATCAGTGGCTGAGTTGCATGGCGCATTATTCGAACAGCATTTTCTTCGCCTGATCGGCAGTAAAACCGGGCAGATTGAACCCGGCGCTCGCAGGCTAATGGCGCAGCTGGTTACCGCCACCGTAAACCAGCATTCCTGCCTGGACCTGACGCGGGTAGATCCCGCGCTTAAACAACAACTTCGGGCAGAAGCGTCCGTAGGCGGGCCTGAAGATGAAAAACCCTTTGTCCTGAGCCACAACAAGCTTTACCTGAACCGGTTTTATCACTACGAGTCAGAAGTCGCTGCGCTGATCAGCGCAAGGAACGTAGCGCTGGATATTCCCGACGCTAACCTTCTGGCAAAAAAGCTGCAGCAACACTTTGGTGATGCAGAACATAATCGCCAGAAGCTCGCCGCCTTCCTGGCGATTGCTCGCAAGCTTGCCGTTATCACTGGCGGTCCCGGCACCGGTAAGACCAGTACCGTCGTCAAAATTCTCGATATCCTGCTAGAAGAATCCCCAGACCTGATCATAAAACTGGTTGCGCCAACCGGTAAAGCTGCCATGCGTTTATCAGACTCGATCGACGAGTGGGCAGACACAAGGGAAAAGAAGTTTCAGGTCCAGACACTGCATCGGCTGCTGGGTATGCGCAAAGATGGAAGAACCTGGCGTCATGGCCCTCAAAACCAGGTCAAGGTTGACCTGCTGATTGTTGATGAAGCATCCATGATTGACCTGACGATGATGCACCGCTTGCTCGGCGCCCTGCCCGATCACACTCGCCTGATTCTTCTTGGTGACCCGAATCAGTTACCCAGCGTTGATACCGGTAACGTGCTCGCCGATCTTTGCGCGGGCGAGCCCGGGTTCTCAAGCACTTTCGGTGAGCTAGCCTCGAACTTTGTGGGTGAAGTTCAAACCATCGAAAGGTCACATCATCTGACCGACGCAGTCTGCGAATTGGATAAAAGCTACAGGTTCGACCCGGACAGCGGTATCGCCACTCTGTCAAGGGCGATTCAGTCCGGTCAATCAGCGACCAGCCTTATCGACAACAGCGTCGTGTTCAAGTCCGGTGACCGGGATCCATTGATACACGATCTGCTGGGATACTGGAAAGATTACATTGACCTACTCGCCGGGAAACAGTTTGACCCTGGATTACTACTCAGCACTTTTGAGCAGACCCGCATTCTTTGTAGCCGGCGCGGTGGTGATGCCGGTGTAGAACCGATTAACCAGGACATCGAAAGCGCGCTGGAAACACAGGGTATCAAATCACCAGACAATGAATTCTATGCTGGACGGCCAATCCTGATCACCCGTAACGACTATAACCTTGGGCTGTTCAATGGCGATATCGGGATCTGCACGCCAATAGAAAACACTGATCAATTCGTCGTCAGTTTCCCCGGGGCCGCAGAGCCACTGCTGGCTTCACGTTTGCCGAAACATAAATCGTGCTTTGCAATGACCGTCCATAAAGCCCAGGGATCTGAATTTGATCACGTCATTCTGGTGCTCAGCGAAGAAGTTTCCGATGACGCAGCGAGTCTGCTAACCCGGGAACTCTTGTACACCGCCATCACACGGGCAAAGAAATCCATCACGATTCACTGTAATTCGCAGGTGTGGGAACGCGCAGTCAGTCAATCATCACGCCGGGTCAGCGGTATGACACAGTTTCTTGGTATTGGGGAGGATTCGAAACTGGCGGTTGTACAATCAAAGCTGTTCTGAATCCTGTCATGTCGACTTGCGGTGCCCGGCCCCCGGCCCCTCCACAGCGGAGTTTCAGCTTCGCAAAATACACAGTTGCGTAACAACGTGGTTCCTCTCTAAGATACCCTATGCACTACCTGTCCTTCATCGGTAAACAACTATTTAGCCTGACCTCCTCACTGGTGGTCATCCTGAACCTTGGGTTCTGGATGTTCCCCTTAATCGGCATTGCGATGATCCGCGCACTCATTGGCGGGTTCGAACCGCTTTACAATGCGTGCACAAGGTTAATTGAGCTGTGCTACAAAACTGCAGCTGCCATCAACAGCGCGTGGATGGTTCATGTTGTGGGCGTGAATTTCAATGTCGATGGCACTCTTCCAGATCACCTTACTCAGGTGATCGTGGTCAATCACCAAACCTGGTTTGATATCCCCATATTGCAACATGTTGTCACGGGACAAGGACCGATTTTGAAGTTCCTGATAAAGCGACAATTAGTCTGGTTACCAATAGTCGGCTGGATCTGCTATGCACTCAATTTCCCGCGTCTGAATAGGGGCGATGACGGACGTGCCCACCGACAGGATTTTGACGCTATAAAAGCGGCATCTTCAACGATGCACAAAGAACGCGGTGCACTATTGATCTTCGCTGAAGGAACGCGCATCACTGAAGAGAAGCATCGCAACCAGAACTCACCCTATAAGAAGTTACTGATCCCAAGGCCTGGCGGCCTGAAAATAGCACTTTCAACCATGCCACCTGGCACCCCCGTGGTAGACATCACTATCAACTACAAGGGCGGTGAAACAAACTTCTGGAAGTGCCTGCACGGCGCAAGCAGAGACATTGATATTCATATTGAAGAACACAATGCCGCAGAGATAATTGACGCCAGAAGCTGGCTTCGTGATCGCTGGGAGCAAAAAGATAAACGCCTGCAATAGGCGTCAGCCCATCGGATTATCGTCCACAAGGTTGGCATGAACATATAAATCAAGCGATGAGCCATCGGTAGT
>DTZW01000238.1 GCA_012961165.1 Gammaproteobacteria bacterium
CGGGTTCGGCTACCCATACGATCAATGCCAACATCATCAATACCAATACCGGTGTTATCGATATTGACGCGACAGCCCAAATTAATGCCACGACTTTTGATACCAGCGCCGGCAGCATCGATGTCGCCTCCGGCAGCACGCTTTTTCTGAACTCGACCACCACAACCATTGGCGCCAGCTCAAGCCTGACGGGAGGGGGCACCATTAATCTCATCGGCACCCAGGCGCTAAACTTTACCAGCCCGTATACCATCTCGGCGACCAGTACGCTGCTTGATCCAACCGGCACCATTACCTTCGGCGGCACGGGACCACTGACCATCGCCTCTAACGGCTTATTCAAGATGACCGGGGATATTGCGAATGTTGATATCGACAACCAGGGCATTCTCGATATTGAACAAAGTACCTCTAGAATCAACAGCACCTCGTTCACTAACTCAGGTGTATTGACCATCAGGGGCACCAGCGGGAACAGTGCTCACCTAATTGTGGCGAACGGCTTTACTAATGCGGGTACGATTACCCTGGATAACGCCCATAGCGCAGCACGGAGTCAGACGCTCACTGTCAGCAGCGGCACGCTGACTAACACAGGCACCCTCAGCACAACCCAAACCGGTACGGGTTCGGCTACCCATACGATCAATGCCAACATCATCAATACCAATACCGGTGTTATCGATATTGACGCGACAGCCAGGATTAATGCCACGACGTTTGATACCAGCGCCGGCAGCATCGATGTCGCCTCCGGCACCACGCTTACACTGAACTCGACCACCACCACCATTGGCACCAACTCAAGCCTGACGGGAGGGGGCACCATTAAGCTCATCGGCACCCAGGCGCTAAACTTTGACAGTCCGTATACCATCTCGGCGACCAGTCCGCTGCTTGATCTGACCGGCACCATTACCTTCTTCGGCACGGGATCACTGACGATTGCGTCTGGCGGGTCATTAAAGCTGACCGCGGATGCGGTCAATAATGACATCGACAATCAGGGCATTCTTGATATTGAAAGCGGTACCTCTACGATCCATAGCTTCTCGTTCACTAACTCAGGTGTATTGACCATCAGGGGCACCAGCGGCTCGAATGCTCAACTAAGTGTCCAGTCGGCGAACGGCTTTACTAATACCGGCACGATTAATCTTGACAATGCTCATACGGCAAGTCGAACGGTCACGTTTAATGTCACAACAGGCACGCTGCTTAATAGTGGCGTCATTAATACTGCGAATACCGGTGGTGGTGGCGGTACCATCAATCTGAACCCTGATATTCTGTCTAATACGGGGACGATTAATGTTAATGAGAGCATGAACCTCACCTTTGGTACATCAGCGACCAATGAAACGGGTGGCAATATCAATATTGCGGATACCAAAACGCTGGATATTAATGGTGGAACTTTCAATAACAATGGTGTAATTACGCTGTTAGGAAATGGTTCTACCCCTACCACTACTTTGGATTTGGCTGGCCTTGCCTCTTTAAACAACAATAGCGGGGCGAGCATTACCGGTTCTGGCACGATCGTGAATCCAGGTGTGATCACTGGGCAGGGTGGTACTGTTTCTGTATCTCCAGGTGGTTCCCCTGGTATTTTGATATTTGACGGTGATTTGAATACCGCGCTCGATCTGGAAATAGAGCTTGAGGGTTTAACGCCTGCAACCGAGCATGATCAGGTGGTGGTGAATGGCCGTCTGGATTTATCAGACAGTCTGATGGATGTCACGCTATTGAACGGCTACCAACCAACGACAGGAGACAGTTTTGTTGTATTGGAAGCACAACAGCTGACAGGTCAACTCGACCATATTAGTGGGCTTGATATTTCGAACGATCTGATTCTTGATGTGGGATACATTAACAACAGTGTAATACTCACAGCCTTGTCGACTACCTACGCCGGATCTTTCCTCGCCGAGACTATCATTGGCAGTGGTGCCCAGGATGTAGTGACAGCGGGTGCAGGTGATGACCTCATCTATACAAGTACTGGCGCCGATATTATCTATGGCCAGGATGGAAACGATCACATCAGTGTTGGATCGGATTTCAAACGGGTTGACGGTGGTGAAGGCATTGATACGCTTTTTGTTAATTCGCTAACTGCTGAAACCGAGGGTGGTATTGATAATGTCGAAGTTATCTCCCTGAATAATGGCGAAGATGAAGATTCCTACCTGAATTCAGCAATGGTCAGGCAAATTGTAGACGGCATGAATGAGTTAACAGGTATTGAAGATAGCCTGGTTTTGATTGCCCCCCAGACTACGTCCTTATCTTTGCAAGGTGACTATGTCTACACCTCGGATGTCCTCCTGGATGCAGGCAGAGGTTTTGAATTATTCGGCGTTTATACCGATGCCACCTCAACATTGTTAGTCAGTCAGGAGATTGACATCACCGTCAGCCCAGATCTGTCGTTGCTCGCAAGTGACACTATCGATTTGACCAATGTGGAAGCGAATTCAACATTGGCGAATGCGAACACACAACCAGAATTGACGAACGGTACGATTGATCTTACAGACCTCTCCATCACGGGTGTGTTTAATCAAACCGAAGTTAATCCGTTAGATAATTTCATCGGTTCGTCTGATATTGTAGATGTTAGTGCCCTACAGAGCACTTATGCGGCGACCGATATTTCAGCTGTCGATACCAGCAGACTTCTGGAATCGATGTTATATAACGATTTTAGCGACTATCACTCATTTATTTGATTTGTTAACAGGTCTTCAAGCAAGTGATCCGTTGTATTTATAATCAAGGAAACATCCATGCCCTTATTTACCTCCTGCCCAGTTGAGCAGAGGCTGCAGAAAATAGATCACTGTCGAGTTAGGCTGGTTCGTTAAAGTGCGCCGCTTCGAGCAAGATGTCCTGCAAGCCATTGATGTAATCGGACAATAGATGGATTGTTGGGTTTAAGGCAGCTGGCGCGATTGAATCCTCCACAGATAAATTAGCAACCGATTCATAAGCAGGAATAAGTTCTGGCACCTTCACTTGCCTAAATTAATTAATAGCCTGTTAATTCGCTGGTGTCATAATTCAATTCAAATGCCAGTTGCACTGCCTGACCCAGATCTCCGTCGCAAAATTCTTCGGCTAATATATTGAGGATAGAAATTTTAGCAGGGATGTTCGGCCAGTAGGCAGAGTATCGAAACAGATCGGATGGCTGCCTTGGCCCTGGATGAGCAGGCTGTCCTTGACGAGTTGAGCTGGCGTATGATCACCCCGGCACCAAGAAAAGGATGTTTTGAGTCTGAGTAGATATCAATTAATTTCAGGTAATGTCAGGGGAATTGATTCAATAATATGAAGGTGATTTTAAAGGGCTTTATCGACGTATCCGGGGTAGATATAGATCGCGTAATGGCTCAAATAACGACCCATGCCGGTCTTACGCGAGCAGAACCGGGTTGCTTGAAATTTGAAATCAGGCAAAGAGAAAATAATGAATTACGCTTTGATGTTTATGAAGAGTTCGTTGATCGGCAGGCGTATTGGTTTCATCAACAGCG
>DTZW01000239.1:0-2692 GCA_012961165.1 Gammaproteobacteria bacterium
AAGGCGCTTTCTTTGATATCTACACAGATATCATTCAGGGAGCAGCAACCTGGCCGACTATCGGGAATCATGAGATGGGGGTGGGCGCGCCCTTTGATATCTGTATCTTCCGAAGAATACCCGCCTGCGAAGCAGGTCCAGTCATGATGAATGTCGGTGGCATCAGCTCGTCATCGGACCCGGATTCCTACGATAGTGATGGCGATGGACCAGACCCATCCGGACTACCTTACTTAAATATTTTTACCTTGCCGACCAAAGGTGAAATGGGTGGCGTTCCCAGTGGAACCGAGCAATATTACTCGTTCAACTATGGAAATGTGCACGTGGTGAGTCTTGATTCGCAACTGACAAATCGGGACAAAGCCCAGCGAGCTACGATGCGTGATTGGTTGGTTGATGACTTATCCGCGAACGAATCAGATTGGACCATTGTCATTTTTCATCATCCACCTTATTCCAAGGGTTCTAATCACGATTCAGACCGAGAGCAAAACGAAATCGATATGCGAGTGACTTTTGCGCCGGTATTTGAAAACTACGGCGTCGATGTTATCTACAGCGGCCACTCGCATTCGTATGAAAGGTCCTGGTACCTGAGAGGACATTACGGAATGTCCGATTCCTTTGATGTTACCCGCGACGCACTTCTGGATGCCGATGGAAACCCGGCGTTGGGACAGGGCAGCGAACCTTACCAGCAAGGCGGGCCAGACAACCGGGCGGTCTATACAGTCGCTGGCAGCGCGGGGAAAGCAGATAAACACAAGCCTTGTCCTGAGGGCCAGGTGATGGGCTGCACGCTGCCAGACTGGTTACAGCATCCAGCGCACAGGACATTTAGTGAATCCAGCCCGGGATATAAAAGCAACGGGATTGCCCTGAAGGGGTCGATTGTTCTGGACGCTAATAAAAGTACGCTGACGTCCCGCTTTGTTGATGAGCACGGCCAGGTGCTCGACTATTTTACGATCACCCATAATTGAGAAATCCGCCGTTGCTGATCTCGGCGTTTGCCTTCAGTGCGTTGATATCAAGTGGGACCGTTCAAGCGCACGCAGGTGATCACCGTACGATCGCGGAGCTGGATGCGATCATTAAGGAAAGTCCTGTCGAGCCATCGCTGCTTGTCGCCCGGGGGGCTCTTTACAGCAGGTCTGGCCAATGGGACAAAGCCGAGCGCGATCTGAGCTTGGCTGAAGCCTTGGGTAATAAAGATGATGTTGCGTTCGAATTCGGGCAATTCTATTACCGCCGCGGTGAGTACCAAAAGGCGCTGGGATATATCGATAGGTATATTAGTGTTTACCCAACACTCCCAGCCGCGTTCTTGCTGCGGGCACGGACCGCAAGCGAGGCAGAGCAGCTCGACATGGCGATCGAAAGCTACCATATCTATTTTAGTCTCTCGCCGGATCCGCAACCAGGAGAATACCTGGCCGCAGCGCGGCTGCTGGCTTCCACCAAACCTGCAGGCATAAACAACGCGCTTGCGCTGCTAGATATGGCAATCAGCAAGCTGGGCCTTAACCCTCAACTTCAGCGCTATGCGATGCAGTTAGAACTCAGGCGCGACGATACTGAAGGTGCTTTGGATCGTTGGTATAGCCTTAAAGATCAACTGGGGGGAACGCCGGAATGGGGCATTACACTGGTAAGGGTACTGATTCTGGCTGACAGCGTTGATGAAGCCAGGCTGGCCGTTCAAGCGGTCAAGGACCGGTTAATAAGTCTTAGGCAGACGCCGGCAAGGAAAGCCGCTGGCGAAACTATTGCACGCTTGGAGCGCCAGCTGGCCGAGGTGCGAACCAACCCTTAAATTGACTATTGGTGAGAGGCTTAACCTCTGTCACCTGTCTCGCCCATGACGTGGCTTTCGAGTTCCTCAAGTTCCGCCGGTTTACATTTGAGGTTGAACTTCTGCAATTCACCTTCCGCGATGATGCCAATCGACGCCGATCACTTTTCTCGTCATGATTTTTTCAAGGGTAACTTCCCTGGTAACTTTTTTCCGCCTTCAACTCGATGGTCTGGTGTACCGATTTGAATACTGAAATGGATCAAATGTACCTATCTTTAACAGCTAACATAACTTTAACCATACCCACCACATTCGCCTGAATGTTGGCGTCGCGCTACTTGTTAGCAATGCGGGGCGATGAGTGAAAACTACGCGGACACTGCGTCGTCTGTGAAAGACCAGCCTGGTTGATCAGAATTGAGGGCAAATTTCTGTTCCAAAAAAAAGGTTTTTTGCAAACACACTCTGGAACAGTCACAAGACTCAACATAGCCAGGGGTGCTGGTGCTATCATCCGATGATGATGAGAAATGTACGATCAGTTTCCCTGTTCGTTTTGTGTTTTATGTTGGCGCAACAGACGATGGGGCACGGCAGCATGACCCCGGAAGGTGACATCTGCATCCTGCAGATTGGGTACTTGAAAGCCCATTTTAAAACCTATCTCCCTCGAAGCCACGGCCATGAACAATTTTGCGAAGATCTGCCTGAAGCGTCTGAGGCAGTTTTCGTGATGGAATATGGTCACGATAGCCTTGCGGACATGCTGATAGAATTTCGTATTATTCACGAGGTGAGTGGGAAAAGGGAATTCACCCGTGAAAAAGACATCGAAAAAATTGATGACCTCGAAAGTATCACCGTGGCCTATCATCCGCCTCGACGCGAACC
>DTZW01000239.1:2732-3545 GCA_012961165.1 Gammaproteobacteria bacterium
TATGTTGGCATCATTACAGCCAGGACCCTGGCGCGTGATGAAACCTATGTGGCAGTATTTCCATTCGAAGTTGGATTCACCGGATATCGCTATTGGCCCTTGGTCGCCTTCGCAATCGCGTTGCTCGGTTCCGCCCTGTATTACGATTCCCGTAGGGAACGATCAGCGTGATTTTGGAAGCTGCTTTCCGCGACCGATGGCAGTTTCTCGGGTGGTTACCGGTGTATTTCATCCTGTCCCATGCTGTTTTGGCGCAACCGGTGGCGGCCGATGAGATCCCTTTTCAATCAACAGTTGCTGAGCACTATGAGGTGCGGTTTGACAGCCAGCCTAAGCCGATTGTCATCAATCGAATTCAATCCTGGGTAATGTATGTGCAGACAGATGACGGGTTGTGTGTCAAAGGGGCTGAAATTACGGTGGTTGGTGGTATGCCAGAACACAATCACGGGTTACCAACGGCGCCCCTCGTACGACCAGGAGCAAATGATTGCGAGTACCTGGTGGAAGGATTGAGGTTTCATATGGCGGGACGCTGGGAGCTGAATTTTAAGATTAAGGCGGGTGACAAAACCGATACCCTCATGGTTTCCCTGGATTTGTGAGGTGAGCAGTTCTGACAGATTGATTGCGCTGATTGCTGCCGGAATTCTGTTAAGCGCAGGCTATTTTCTGCTCAACGATCCGTCCGAACAGTCCTGGACGCGAGATGAGGAAAAAACCCTGGAATCGCTCTGGATTGGAAACCTGAGTCAGCCTCCAACCGATAGTTCTAACGCGGTGGCGACCAATGTCAACGCTGCAAAGCTGGGG
>DTZW01000240.1:0-1046 GCA_012961165.1 Gammaproteobacteria bacterium
ACCGCACTCTGATAGTCACCCCTGCCGTGAAAGAACTTTAACCAATGACCACCCAGAGTAAGATGTTGATCTTTCTCTGGCACAGTTAAACCGACATCGGCATTGAGCTTACCACCAAGCACAAAATTGTCTGGCGTATTAGCGTCCATTTGTGCAATGGCTTGGTCATCAATGCCAATATCAATCATCAGACTTCCTGCAGCGTCACTGTAATTGCTTGGGTTGTCCAGATTTTGCGCGCCACCCAGGCTCAGCAGCATTCGGTCCTTGTAGTGGAATTCATTTCGCTTTGCATGACCGCCAAAATCATCGTGATTGTCCAATATGAGGATGCGGGTCTCAGGGCCCACTGTCTTGCGATAATACCACGCAGCTGCGAGCCCACTCATTCCAGCGCCAACGACCACCAGGTCGTAGTGCTCATCCAGGCTTTCGTATGTCTTAGGCTTTTGCCCCTGCCAAGCCAACGCATGGGCAACTTCATATGAACCATCGTGGCTGCCACGCATACCTGTGAGGGTTGGCGGATAGTAACTGGGCATCGTCTTCGGCTCGAAGCCAGTCGTGCCAGCCGGATTGCCAACGGCTCTGCCACTGTAGGCTTGCAAGAAGCTGCCACCTGCGCCTATCACTATTCCGTTAAGCAGATCCCGCCTCGTAATTTTTGTTTCCATAGCCATCTATCGAGCCGCAGCCAGCGCTGCTTTGAAATGAAAGCCCATTGCGATTACTACGATTACCATGACATTGAACGTGACTTCGAGGTAGCCGTGAATCGCGGGCAGATCTACAATACCGATAAGCACCGCGCCCACCAGAACGTGATAGGAGATACCGATATATCCCAGAGTAACCGCCGCAATTTTTGAAGCCACTGAATCGCCGTACAGTGGAACCGCCACCAGCAGAGCAAAAACCGCCCACATCCAGAAACCAAGATTCTCGAGAGACTCGTAAAGCGAAAACGCGACGCCCCCATTCAGTATGCGAAGTAGTGGATCAGCCAACTCAGCACCAGCACCCGTCACACCGCTTGAAAGGACCGC
>DTZW01000240.1:1159-3544 GCA_012961165.1 Gammaproteobacteria bacterium
CCAAATAAAACGCCGGACCCAGAAAGCATAGCGACAATCTGGGTTGCCCAGCCGGCGATAAATGCACCTCGGTTGGTACTCAGCCAGGCCACACGGTCTGCGTGTTCCGCTGTGGAACCTCCGGGGATATCCAGTGGCAAAAACATGGAGACCACCCCCGAGACGACCAGCAGTATGGCGGACCACAAGCCCAACCGGTTGATTTGGTAATCTAGTGTGATTTTCGTGCTCATAGTTTTTCCCTTTCTCTTTATTTAGGTTCGGCAGCTTCGGATCAACGTGGTGTCGTACACCCGAGGAACATCATTTTTATGGTTTTATCTGCTTGCTAACAGCAGAATCAAAAAACTTCCCATAAGGCGGGCGAAGCAGCCTGAAAGGATCCAGCTTCGACTGGACATAAACGGCTTTAGCATGACTAAAGTTTTTAAAGCCATCAAAGCCGTGATAGGTCCCCATACCACTTTCTCCCACACCACCAAATGGTAGGTCTGACTGCAGGATATGCGCCACCATATCATTATTCTTATCCGTTAGATCGCTCATGTATTTTGCCGTTCGAATTTTGTTGCCTTGTGATGAAGGTATCCTATCCGTAGGCTTGCTGTAACAGTAAATCCTTACAGAGTTCTGAAGAGCAGGGTTGGATGGCGCAGCGACAATATGAATAACATCGACAGGCAACAGCTAAGTGAACAGCAATCAGAAAAACGTGAGGATGGTGGTCTTCTAACCTTCAGACAGCGACTTTTGTTTGTTATGGGCTTCCCGGGTTGGGTCATTACAGGCTCCATCGTTTCTTCCATTGGCATCTATTTTTACCTGCCACCCGAGGGTGCGGGGCTACAAGTACTGGTGAGCGAGGAGGTTTTTCTCGGCGTGCTAACGGCCTACGGTCTGGCCAGGCTCATTGGCGGTATTGTGGACTCGTTGGCAGACCCATTCGTTGGCCACTACTCTGATCGCTCCAGGTCCCGTTGGGGTAGAAGGCGAATATTCTTGATCGTGGGAATCGTCCCTATGGTGTTTATTCCGGCTGCGCTGTTTTTCCCACCCGGTGAACCACAAAGTTTTGACACCTTTTTGTTTTTGACTATTGCGCTCGCAATGTACTACATCTTTTTCACTGTATATGTTGCGCCTTATCTTGCTTTAATCCCTGAGATAGCAAAAACAGAGAAAGATCGCGTTGAGCTTTCACGATTGCGATCGATGGTTGGTGGCCCCATTATTATGGCTTATGGAGTCCTGTGGCTTGCGGGCATCGACTTTTTCAAAGGCCAGGGTATGGACGCAACTAGCGCAATTCAGTGGGTCGTGATTCTGTCGTGCGTGTTTTCTTTTATCTGTTGTATCTGCCCAATCCTTGCAGTAGATGACTCCAAGTTCGAATCGGTGCCGTCTGAACTGGATATGCGTTCAGCTCTCCTGACCACAATGAGTAATCGACCTTTCATGATCTATCTCTTCGCGCAGATTGTCTTTGTCCTGGGCTCAAGTATGAGCGGCCCGGCCATTCCATATATCGCGAGAGTCATCCTGGGGCGGGATGAGGGTTTTGCGGCAGAACTTGGGCTGGCTATGCTACCGGGTATTCTGATCGGGTTCGCGGTGATCCATTTGGTAGTAGCAAAAATTGGCACCAAACGTTCGCTGATCCTGACGATTTTCATCCTGGGCATAACGATGATCCCCTATGGGCTGTTAACACCAAGTACACCGGGCGGGCCGGGTGACATGTTGAACCTGATTGTGATTGTTGGCTTGACGGCGATTAAGGGTCTTGCGATAGCCGGTATTATGATCTTGCCAACTGTCATTCTGGGTCAACTCATCGACCTTGATGAATCAAACACCGGCGCCAACCGTGCGGCGATGTATTACGGCGTTCAGGGTTTATTCACCAAATGGGTTTATGCGGCTTCAGCTGCGATCCTCAGTTTCCTACTGTCCGCCTATGGGCGAAGTGCAGCCGAACCACTAGGTGTACTGCTGATAGGTCCCGTTGCCGGTGGTTTATGCCTGGTGGGCGCAATGCTGTATTTGTTCTACCCGGAGGAAGAAATCCGGCGTCGGGTGGATCAGCTAGGCAGGTCGGAGGTTTAAGCAACAATCTAAGCAATCTATGGGGTCAGTGTGAAGTGCCAGAGTAAACTCTCGCCAATTAGCCCCTCATTAGCCCACCTGGAGAGATTAGTACAGGGGTGCGCAGCCGCCCGACGTAGTCGCAGGGCAGCCGTGTATCGGTGTGACTAATGAAGTGAAATTTATTTCTAAGTAAGATGGCCCGCCCAGAGAGATTCGAACTCCCGACACCCAGGTTCGAAGCCTGGTGCTCTATCCAGCTGAGCTATGGGCGGATAGATTTCAACTAAAACTCATTCC
>DTZW01000241.1 GCA_012961165.1 Gammaproteobacteria bacterium
AGCCTGTTGCCAGGTTTTGCTTACCATCGCGAATTACTCGCAATGACCTATGCTGGGATTCCACCAGCTGCAGTATTAAGGGCTGCCACTATTAATGGCGCCAGGGCGCTTGGTATTGATAAACAGCTTGGCTCAGTAGAGACGAGCAAACTCGCGGATCTAGTCGTGGTGCGAGGCAACCCCCTCGAGGACATCAAAGTGGCGAGAGACATCAAACTTGTTGTGAAAGAGGGTGCGGTTTACGACCCGGTGAAACTATTGCAGTCCGCAGAGGGCAAGATTGGTCCGGTCGGTCCAGATGATCATGCCAACTGGGAATTGGAGATCCGGCCATTACAGCGAGACTAGATGCGCGCCAGAGAGAGGGCATTCGAGTTTCGATCCGGGCGCGCGTTGCCGTATGAATGTAAGCCTTTTGCATCGAAGCATTCCACACCTCGATCAGTAAGCCGTAGCCTTCAGACTCTTCAATGATTGGCTTAGCGCTGACTTAGAATCTTTTTGGCAGCATTGCGACCTGGTGCGCCAGTAACGCCACCTCCGGGATGCGCGCCAGAGCCGCATAAATAAAGACCATCGATTGGCGTCGCATACTGTGCAGCATCCGGATGTGGGCGAACGCTGAACATCTGGTCCGGCTCAAGTTTTCCGTGCGAGATATCACCGCGTGTCATACCAAACATCCTCTCCAGGTCCAGGGGCGTCAGGCATTGATAGCCGACGAGGATATCTCGAATATTGGGTATCAACGTCTGCAGATAATCCAGAATCTGCTCGAAGACGCGCTCTTTCTCATTGTCCCAGTGCTTGCCGTCAGCAAGATCGTACGGCATGTATTTGCAGAGCAGACTCATGACATGTGTTCCGGGTTCATCAGTCAATGTGTCGTCAATTGTGCTGGGGATCAGGGCATCAATGATGGGTGGCGCCGCCGGAATACCACGTCTTGCAGACTGGTAGGCATTTTCGACATGATCTTTACTCTCAACAATCATAATGCTGCTGCGATGATGTTGCGCGATCTCGGTACCTGGCAGACAGGCGAAATCAGGCAGACCACTGAGCGCCAGATTAATTCGCAGCGATGCGGACTCCTGCCTGAAAATTTCGATATCCCGTGCGAAGCTCTCCGGCAGGTGTTCAGCGCCAACCAGTTTAAGAAAGGTGCGGTTTGGGTCAGTGTTGGCAACAATAATAGGTGCGTGTAGTTCAGCGCCATCTTCCAGTCGGACTCCCGTGGCCCGGCCCTCATCAATAATCACAGATTTCACTGACGCGTTGGTTTTTATCACAACCCCTTTGTCTTGTGCTGAAGCTGCCATCGCCTGGGTGATGGCACCCATCCCTCCATGCACCAGGCCCCAGTCACCCTTCCCACCGGCAACCTCGCCAACGGCATGGTGCAACATTGCAAGGCTCGCGCCCGGTTGATGCAGCGATGCGTAATTCCCCGGTGTGGTTCTGGCTGCAATCAGCGCCTTGATTTTGTCGCTTTCAAACCACCGCTCAATGAGTGTGTTGGGTGGTCCGAGTAGAAGCTGTAGAAACCGCCAGCGATCGTCGCTATCGAGTTTGCGAATATCAAGTCCCAGTTTGATACTGTTCACCAGATCATGAAGCCCACCACCGTGCAGTTTGGGGGGTTCGCGTAACCACTGAGTCGAAAGGACACTTCCTGCCTTTGCAACGATCTCATCGAAGACCTCCATGCTGGCAAAGTCTGAGTCTGAAAAGCGCGAAATCTGGGCTTCGTTATGTGCGGCATCACCATCTAACAACAGGTAATTTCCGTCTGAGTCTGGGTAGAAACCGCTTTCAACGACGGTAACCTTATAGCCGTAGTCTTCGAGCCGCAGCTCTTCGATAACCTCGTTTCTTAACAGGCTAACCAAATAGGACGCAATAGAATTGCGAAATCCGGGATGAAATTCTTCACTGACCGCGGCACCGCCAACAATGTGGCGCTGTTCCAGGACGCAGACGCTTAGCCCACCCATCGCCAGGTAGTTCGCGGCGGTAAGACCGTTATGACCCGCGCCAATAACAATTGCATCAAAACCCATTACAGGCACCTTTCCATTCGAGACGAGCAAGAACGCTCTTCTCGCCAGCATACATTGCCAGCGCTAGCCTTTTGATGAACCTTCTTTCGCTGTGCCAGCGTCCCTGACGATTTTATCAGGGGGAACGTAGTCAAAGATAAATGTGATTCTGTCCTCTTTACCTTTATTCATCACACTATGATTTTTCTGATTATTAAGCTCATACGCCTTACCTGTCTCTAATTGGTAAGGTCTTCCATCAATCATGAACCGGACTCTGCGATTAGTCGTGATCGGTACGTGGATTCGATGACCAGCATGAAAGGAAGGATGCTTGTCAAAATGAGGTTTGATGATGTTGCCCGCGGGTAACTTGGCAGCCATCGCTCTAATGATTGTGCCCCCTTTCGGATAATATTCTTCCAAAATACCGTGCATCATCGGAACCGCGGCTTCTGCCAGAAGATCCCAACCACTTTCCTTTCTGACTTCAATGTTTGGCCAACCTACGCCATCGGTAAATACCAGCACCACGGACTGGGTTTGCTGGTGCACTTCGTATTCATTTTGACGAAGAGCTTGAGCTTCCCAGACCTGCTCATCAAGGGACAGAATGGCCGCTCTAAGGGGCTCTATATCCACCGAACCCAGATCCTTCAAAGGAACATCAATATCCATCTCTTCCTCAGCCTTTTAGTTTGATGACGACTTTTGCTGCCAATCGCTTGGCCAATCTTCTTCGGGTCGAGCTCGCAAGAGTTCCTCCAGGGTTTCGGTCAGTTCCTCCAGATGCGTCTCGTAGTTCCGCCACAGATCAACTGAGCTGGTATAAATAGGCTGCCGCACCTGTTCAGAGCTCGCTGTTTTTACAGCGCGTTCGGTTTCGTGGAACCTGAAGCAAGCATCTTCAACTGGCAATTCACAGTAGTCCAGCAATCGTCGAACCTGTGTGTCGAGATCCTGCACAACGTCTTCATAGTTTACGTGAAGCACTTTCCCTGGCAGAACCCGGTGCCAGTGATTCATCAGCCTCTCGTATTGAAGATAGTATTCGCCGAGTTCAGTCAGGTCGTAGCTAAAAGGCTGACCGCTGGCAAACAGTTGTTTGTAGGTGCCAAAACAACTATCCAAAGGATGGCGTCTGGCATCAATGATTTTCGCGTTAGGCAAAGCCAGTTGTAGCAATCCTACATAGGTGAAATTATTTGGGTTTTTGTCAATGAACCTTGTTGCACCGGTTCGGTATTTCTCTGTCCGCTCCAGATACTGGCTGCCCATCTTTGACCATGCGTTTGGCACGAGAGAGGTGAGAAAGTCGGGAAAGTGCTCAGATTTTGGTCCTGTCCGACCCATCGTCTGAACGACATAAGAGAGATCAGACAGCTCATGCGTACCTTCAACCATACTATGGCTGGCCATGATCTGTTCGATCAGCGTTGATCCTGAACGAGGCAATCCGACAATCAGGATGGGTGAAG
>DTZW01000242.1:0-326 GCA_012961165.1 Gammaproteobacteria bacterium
TCTGACACCCTGTAGGATAACTTATGCGCCAGTACCGGGGTTTCTCCCAGAGGAAATGTATCACTGGGCTTAAAGTCATCTTTAAAATTTCCTCCGGAGTCGGCTGCCTCCCGTTTAAACGCCTCAACTGCTTTGCGCGCCACCGGCGATACCTGATTTGAAACATCCAGGTCAGCTGCTCGATGCGCACTTAAGGCCTGAACCATCAACTGACAGTAACGCCTGGTCAACCAGAATCGGAACTCCTCAGCGGAAGTCGTGTTCAGGCGCAACAATACCCTGTCCTCTTCAGGGCTGTAGCTCATCTGTAGCTGGTTGATTGCGGC
>DTZW01000242.1:437-3520 GCA_012961165.1 Gammaproteobacteria bacterium
GGCCTGCCCTACTATATCGGCGTTTTTTGATATACCTCTTTTTGATAGCGCAAACCATGCCGGCCAACTCCTCCATCGAACAGCTCAGCCACTATTGCAAGGCAACAGCAGATTCGCAGCGTCTTCAAATCCTGAGAGTGCTCTCAAAGGAATCCTTCGGCGTTCTGGAACTGTGCCAGGTACTGGAAGTTGGCCAATCAGCCCTAAGCCATCACCTTAAGATCCTGGCCAACGCAAACCTGGTTGAAACCAGACGCGAGGGGACATCCATATTTTATCGTCGGGCGCTGATTCACGCCGAAGACCCCTTGAGGCAACTCAGGCAGTCACTGTTTGAATCCATTGATGAAACCGAACTGCCGGTCGATCAGGCGTCCAGAATCAGGCAGGTCTACGACTGTCGACATCAGCAAGCCAAGTCGTTTTTTAAGAAAAATGCACATCGCTTCCAGGAAAACCAGAATCTTATTGCCGAGTACAACCACTACTCACAGTGCATCGACGATGTACTTGATAACGAGTCAATCGCATCCACCGCCACTGCAATCGAGATCGGTCCGGGCGACAGTGACTTGATACTCACCCTGGCAAATCGATTTCACAACATTACCGCAATCGACAATACCGCGGAAATGCTCGAGAAAACACGAAGGAAAACCGCCACGGCAGGAAAAGACAACGTCAATTTCCTGGTCGGTGAACTTCACGACCACAAAGGTAACTGCGAACTACTTGTGCTGAATATGGTGCTGCATCATCTGGCATCACCAATAAATTTTTTCTTCGAGGCGAAACAACACCTCAAGGCGGGCGGATGCCTTCTCATCGCGGACTTATGCGCGCATGACCAGAATTGGACCACAGACACCTGCGGCGACCTGTGGCTCGGCTTCGATGCAGATGAGCTGGATGGCTGGGCATCAGCAGCGGGATTCGAACAAGGACAGAGCCTCTACCTGGGCCTGAAGAACGGCTTCCAGGTCCAGGTCAGGACTTATCATCAGCTTTAATTGATTTTTAGAAGACACTTTATTGTAACTATAGGAATATTTGATGACAGACTACAAGGTAGCGGATATAGAACTGGCAGATTTTGGGCGTGCCGAGATTGAACTGGCTGAAGCTGAGATGCCAGCATTGATGGCCCTGCGAAGGAAGTACAAGAAAGAGCAACCGCTGGCAGGGGCAAATATTCTCGGCTGTATCCACATGACTATACAGACCGCCGTGCTTATCGAGACGCTGGTAGAGCTCGGTGCAGATGTGCGATGGTCATCCTGTAATATTTTTTCTACCCAGGATCACGCCGCTGCAGCGATTGCCGCATCGGGTGTTCCTGTGTTCGCCTGGAAAGGTGAAACGGAAGAGGAATTTCTGTGGTGCATTGAGCAAACTATTCTTAAGGACGGCAAGCCCTGGAATGTAAACATGATCCTTGACGATGGTGGCGACCTGACAGAGATGGTCCACAACAAGTACCCCAAGCTGTTGGAACAGATCCACGGTATTACCGAAGAGACAACAACCGGAGTTCACCGACTGGTTGAAATGATGGCACAGGGTGATCTCAAAGTTCCTGCCATTAATGTCAACGACTCGGTTACCAAATCAAAAAACGACAACAAATACGGCTGTCGCCATAGCCTCAACGATGCGATCAAGCGCGCAACGGACATGCTAATGGCGGGCAAACGAGCGCTGGTCATCGGCTATGGCGATGTTGGCAAAGGTTCTGCCCAGAGCCTCAGGCAGGAGGGCATGATCGTTCGAGTTGTTGAGATTGACCCGATCTGCGCCATGCAGGCCTGCATGGACGGTTACGAGCTGGTATCGCCTTACAAAGGCGGACTGAACACAGGCAAGCTTGAAGACATTGATGCTGATCTACTCAGCAAAACTGATCTCATCGTCACCTGTACTGGAAACGTTAACGTCTGCGACGCCAACATGCTCACCAAGGTCGCCTCGAACGCTATTGTTTGTAACATCGGTCATTTTGATACCGAGATTGACACCAAGTTCATGCGCGAAAACTGGAAGTGGCAGGAAGTTAAACCCCAGGTCGACAAGATCTATCGAAGCGACGACCCCAGCGATTACGTCATCCTGCTTTCTGAAGGACGACTGGTTAACCTTGGTAACGCTACCGGTCATCCCAGCCGAATCATGGACGGATCATTTGCCAATCAGGTTCTGGCGCAAATGTATCTGTATGAGCGCGCCTGGGCAGATCACGACATTCAGCAGCGACAGGCAGTCACCGTCGAAGTACTGCCAAAGGCACTTGATGAAGAAGTGGCCAGCTATATGGTTCAGGGCTTCGGGGGAGTAATGACCCACCTTACCAAGGGCCAGGCCGAGTACATCAATGTACCTCAAGAAGGACCGTTTAAGCCCGAGGCTTATAAGTACTAATCCTGGGTTTCAGTCAATGAAAGAAGAGTTAAAGGACCTGCTTGAGCTACTCGATATTGAGCAGATAGAAGCCAATATGTTCAGGGGCGTGAGCCCCGCAGAAGGATGGCAGCGTGTCTATGGCGGACAGGTAATCGGACAAGCACTGGTCGCCGCCTCCCGGACAGTAGAAGACGAGAGCAGAGTCGCGCATTCCCTGCATGGCTATTTCCTGAGACCTGGGGATACCACAATTCCCATCCTCTATTCCGTTGACCGAATTCGAGACGGTGGAAGCTTCAATACCCGGCGGGTCGTTGCAGTTCAAAAAGGTCAGGCTATTTTCAGCATGTCAGTATCATTTCAGGTGATGGAAGACGGACTACATCACCAGATTGATATGCCGGCGGACATTAAACCCCCTGAAGAATGCGCCACCGAGGCCGAACTCCGTGAAGCTGATATTGACCAAATCCCGGATGAATTCAAAAGTAACTTTGAACGCCCGAGACCCATTGAAATGCGCTTTGTGGAACCCGTCAATGACTTCAATCCAGCGCCCACGACACCCTATCAGCATGTCTGGATAAAAGCCGCGGACACCATGCCCGAGGATGTCCGTCTTAACCAATGCTTGCTGGCTTATGCTTCCGATATGACCCTGCTCGATACCTGCTGCAGACCGCACG
>DTZW01000243.1:0-3210 GCA_012961165.1 Gammaproteobacteria bacterium
GTGGTAATTTATCGCTCCACAGACTTACTTTTCGCATAATCCCCTGGTCTCTGGTCAGACAATCATCCTACCTTATACACAGCTCAACCTAGTGTCACTTTTAGGTGCTTCGTATCGCTTTGGCCAACAATCGTAAGGTATCTATGTCGACAACGGTTACCTATGGCTGTGTACAGTCGCGAACTGCAGAGTATGGTGAGTGACCAAGGCTCCCTGGAATGATCTAACGAGCGGAAAGGAATTTCGGACCGTCGTTTTGAACATCCGCGTGTTGTTCAATTGGTTTGCCTTGGTCAGCGACCGGGAAGCTTGTCTCTCCGATCGCCATCGGTTCGAACATAGATTCCCACCTAAAACTTCGACAGCCAACCTTCCATCCGTCTACTGATAAAGGAACCCTACAATCGTTAGTACGATGGTGTAAGGCAAAGCCATTATCACCATACGCACATAGCCCAGTTGAATCAGCGGTGCGAGCGCGGAGGTTAGCAGAAATAGAAATGCTGCCTGGCCATTCGGGGTTGCAACAGAAGGAAGATTTGTCCCGGTATTAATGCTGACTGCCAGACTATCGAAATGTGCTCTCGAAATATCACCGGCATCAAATGCAGCCTTCACTTCATTGATATATACGGTTGCTACGAACACATTGTCAGAAATTGCCGACAGCACTCCATTAGCCAGAAAAAATGCGCGTGGTTGGTCTTCAATGGGTAATGTCAGCACCCATTGGATAATAGGGCTAAAGAGATGCAGATCATGAATCATCCCGACGACAATGAAGAAGATGCAAAGCAGGGAAACGAAAGGCAAAGATTCCTCAAAGGCACGACCTATTTGATGTTCTTCTTTGATTCCGGTGAGTGCAGTCACCGTAACAAGTAGGCACAATCCAATAAGACCCACCTCCATGATATGAAGCGCCAGCCCGACCACCAGAAGAACACCGCAGATTCCCTGTATAATGATGCCATAAACTTCTCTTTGTGTTCTCTTTTCGTCCTGTTGCTGAATATAGCCTTTTAGTATTGAGCGGACTTGCGGATCGAGCTTCCCCCCATATCCCAACACACCTGTCAGCTCAAGTACGATGCACGCCAGAAAACCGGCAATGACCGCTGGAATCGTGACATGTGACATTTCCTGGGCAAACTGAATAAAATCCCAACCCATCTTGTCTGCTATCAGTAGGTTCTGGGGTTCTCCCACCATCGTAGTGACACCTCCAAGCGCTGTGCCAACTGCGCCATGCATTACAAGGCTACGAATGAACGCCCTGAATTCTTCCAAGGTATCACCGCTCAATTGTTGTTGATCCGAGACTCCGTTTTGGTCAAAGTCTGTATCGTCGGTCGACTGAATCCTCTCGTACACGCCATACAAGGCAACGAAAACAGCAATCAGCACGGCCGTAACCGTTAAAGCATCAAGGAACGCAGAGAGAAAAGCCGCCATCATTGAAAACATCAATGAGAGCATCCATTTGCTCTGCACGTTCATGATTAGTTTTGCAAATATAAGCGTTAGTAATGGCTTCATGAAGTAAATGAAACTCACCATAAATATCAACAGGGCAAGTACCCCAAGATTTGCCTGTATCTCGTGCCAGACTGTCTCTGGCGACGTTAAACCCAGTGCCAGGATTGCCAGCCCCAGAAGCCCGCCACTTTGCAGTGGGTAACATTTTAAAGCCATGGCCAGCGTAAGAATAAACATTGCTAGAAACATCCACCCAAGAACGGTCGTCCCGACTACCATTTTCAATGGAAAGCAGAGCCCCAGGAAAACCAAGATCGACAGTTTGAACCAGTCGGGACTGTTGCCTAAAAATTCTTTATATGCGATTCGAATCATTTAATACCTTCCACTGCTAATTTCTTATTAATTACATTGTACTTTCGTCTCACAGATTTCTGCGCGCGCCTGCATCACCATAAACATAGTCGCGAACGACATCTATACCCTAAAATACACGCCAGACTGAATAGACACGAGTATCTCGGTCGATAGATTTCTTGATCTTCTACATTCTACTAATTTTTACAGGCGCTTTCTTACTCCTTATTAAGTATATATTTTAACGAGCGCCATTCCTGTTTTTAATGAGGTGTAGTGGTTGTAGAGGCGTAGTTAATTTGGCCGCTTAATAGTGGGTGATATCATTACCTCATAGATTAAGTGAGTTATTTGATGAGCAAAAAATCACGTCGTGCTTTTAGCCCTGAGCTTAGACTCGAATCCGCACAGTTGGTTGTCGACCAGCAGTACAGCATTCGAGAAGCGGCCACCGCTGTCGGGATTGGACATTCAACGATGGACAGGTGGATCCGGTAGTTACGCGATGAGCGCAACGGCGTCACCCCCAGCGAAACTACATAAAGGGGAAAAAAGGGGAGGAGGGAATAAGAATCTAATCCCCTCCGTCCCCTTTAAACTGTGAAGTCCGCATCGTGCTTGGTGGCAGTAACACAGGCGCGGCGCTGTTTATCGTCGGTAATGTCAATGCACCGAGACATTATGGTGCAGAGTTCAGCTACAACTTCCAGGTTGTAGTCAGCAGTATAAAAAACCCGGCTTGTGCCGGGTTTTTTCTGCGTTTTCGGGAATGCTTTTAAGTCAATGAACCTGTGTCTGCCCCGGTCGTGATGGGTAGTTCTTCCGCCATCCATTCTGACATCGAGCCATCGTAGACTGCGACATCATCCACACCCACCAGTTTCGCGACGCAGGCGTTAAGCGTTGCCGCAATTCCACCGCCGCAATAAGTGATCAGGCGATCGCCGATCATTTTCTGCTCGAGGATCTCTGCCAGGGTTGTATCCGGTAGTAGATAGTCCTCATCCATAAGCTCGAAAAAGGGATGGTTCACCGAACCGCTTATGTGCCCGGCGTAGAAAACATCCGCTTCACCTTTATACATTTCGGGTGTAAGCGTATTGACCACGCAGGCACTACCGTCGGTGATTGAAGAGAGCACCTCTTGCTTACTGGCGAACATCTGTGGAGAAAGATCTGTATTAAAAGTTGTGGGGACGTATTTATTCTCAGCGATTTCCAGGGCACCTTTCCAGGCTTGCAGTCCTCCGTTTAGAACCCTGACGTTTCGATGCCCTGCATATTGCAGCACCCACCAGATCCGTGTTGCCCATGCCAGCATCTCGGTGGAGTAAACTACCACCGGTGTATCCCTGCTGATGCCCAGGGCACCCA
>DTZW01000243.1:3392-13652 GCA_012961165.1 Gammaproteobacteria bacterium
GACCAGCTCTTCTTCTTCAATCAGGAGTTCTTCTCTTTTCATTGTCAGTTTTCCCGGGGTTTAGTTTCCATAGGCCTGTGCAGGTAGCCAGGTAACAACAGCCTGCCAGTTAAAGATGATCGCTAAGCCTATCAATTGCAAAATAACATAGGGGAACACGCCCTTGTAGATAGTCACGACATCTACACCCTCCGGTGCGACACCTTTTAGGTAAAAGATAGCGAATCCAACGGGCGGGGTCAGGAAACTTGTTTGAAGGCAAACGGCGAACAGGATGGTGAACCAGACCGGGTCAAATCCCAGATTGAACACAACGGGTGAAACCAGAGGGAGGATAATCAGGGTCAGCTCGATCCAATCCAGGAAAAACCCGAGCAAGAATGTGGCGAACAAGATAGAAATGATGATGCCAGAGGGACCGAAGGGGAGTCCGAGCAGTGCCCGTTCTATGAGCTCGTCACCACCGAGCCCGCGAAGTACCAGCGAATAAGCCGTTGCACCCAGCAATACTGCGAAGATGAACGCGGTGGTACGAGTGGTCTCAAATAATACCTCTCGCAGCACGGACATGTTCAGGGCCCGGTTTAGCACTGCCAACAGTAGCGCCCCCGCCGCGCCGACTCCGGCAGCTTCGGTAGGTGTGGCTAACCCGAAGAAAATGCTGCCAAGTACGGCCAGGATCAGGAAAGCTGCGGGCACAATGGCCATGAACAGTTCCCAGACGACTTTCAGGTCGATAGGTTCCCGTTTCGTAGCAGGAGCATGTTCAGGTTTCAGGAGGCCGTAGACAAGAATATAGGTGACGTACAACCCGCCGAGCAGCGCGCCAGGAAAAACGGCGCCGAGGAACAAGTCGCCAACGCTCATAGCCATTCGGTCAGCCATCATAACCAGCATAATGCTTGGCGGTATCAGGATACCCAGCGTACCGACCGCGCAAACGGTGCCGGCAGCGAGGCTTGTGTCGTAACCTTCTTTCATCATCACTGGTAGCCCAAGAAGAGCCAGCAGAACAACGGAGGCGCCAATGATCCCGGTTGTTGCAGCGAGGAGAAGACCAATCAGGGTGACGGTGATGGCCAGCCCGCCGCGAACCGGGCCGAGCAATTTCGCAAAGCTGGTCATAAGGCGGCCGGCAATGCCGGATCTGTCCAGCAAAAGTCCCATGAAAATGAACATAGGTAACGCGACCATCACCCAGTTCTCCATAACGTTCCAGACTCGATCAATCGTCAGCGACGTGTAGCTCCAATCGACACCAACTGGCACGTGAAAATCGACTTCGAGAATAATCGCGAGGGCCGTAAACAAAATTGCAAGACCACCCAGAAGCCAGGCAATCGGATAGCCCGTAAAAACCGAAACAATGAAGCCAAAAAACATGAGGAGAGCCAGGATTTCATTGGGACTCATGTCGGTCTCCTGCTTGGCTGAGGAACAGGAATGACCAAACCCTGCTGAATCTTGAAACGACAGCGAGCAACAGCAGGAAAAAACCAATAAACAGCATGCTCTTGATGACCCAGCGGAATGGCAGCCCTCCTGGCGAAACAGACACCTCTGACAGAGCGTAGCTGGATGCTACAAAGGGCGCAGAAAAAACCAGTATCAAAGCGGTGAAAGGCAACACACAAAGCAGGATGCCGTAGAGCTCCAGCCAGCCCTGGGTTCTGGGGCTGAGCCGCTCGTGAACGACGTCAACTCTTACATGACCATCAACCTGAAAGGTGTATCCAATGCCGAGTAAAAAGCCGGTGCTGTAGAGGTGCCATTGTATTTCCTCCAGTTCAATTCTGCCTTGCTCGAAGGCGTATCTCAGTACGACATTGAATACGATGGTGAACAGTAGCAGTAACCATATCCAGGATATGGATTCGCCAACCCAGGTGATAAGTGGATCGATTCGGCGTGAAATGGCAGTTGATGGAAGCTGCATCTTCTAAAAGTCTCTTGGCAGGTACGCCAGACGCTTCCAATGCTGGTAGCTTTCTTCAAATGCCCGTTGGGAAGCAAGGATTTTTGCAAAGGACTCATTTTTGTCTGCTTCTTCTTCCAGGACATCATCAGATACCCGGTTGAGTTCCCTTAAAAGTGGTTCCGGTAGACGTTCTGCCGTCACGCCGATGGCGGGGAATCCGGCGATGACTTTACCCTGAAGTGCTTCAGCGCGGGCAAGGTTTCGGGTCACTGCTGCGGTACAGGTCGTGGTGAGCAGGTGCTTGTCCACCGCTGCGAGCGAATTCCAGACATCAAGGTTGACGATGAGGTGCGTCGCGGTAAATGGTTGGTGCCAGCCCGGATAGTAATTATATTTTGCAACTCGATTGAATCCGAGTGCTTCATCCACAATTGGCAGCGCATATTCAGATGCGTCGATGGCTCCTTTTTCGAGCGCCTGGAAGATTTCCCCGGATGGCAACATGGTGACAGAAGCGCCAAGCCTTTCGATCACTTTACCGCCAAGACCTGCGAAGCGGATCTTCAGACCCTCAATATCAGACAGTTTTGTAATAGGGTCGCGAAACCAACCGGCTGTTTCAGGACCCGTCATGCCACAATATATTGGGTGGATGTTATGAGGTTTATACAGCTCCTCGCCCAGTTCACGGCCCCCTGCTTCAAACCACCAGGCGCTGAATTCCCAGGGTTCCATGCCGAACGGTACGGCCGCGATCAGGGCAGCTGCGGGAATTTTCCCCTGGTCGTAGCCGAGCCAATTGTATCCTGCTGGAACTTTGCCATCCCGGACTGCGTCCGATACACCGAGCGAGGGGACCAGTTCACCGGGTTCGAACATATCGAGTTGCACTGCGCCATCACTTATCTGCGTGACAGTAGCGCTGATGTATTTGCTGTTATCGCCAAGAACCGGAAGATTGCTGGATGAAGTGATGGGCACACGCCAGTGAACTCGGGTCGGGGTGCCATCGTTGGTCTTGGCGACAGATAATTCGCCGGGACCGTTGGGGCGCAGTGCAAGGCTTGCGACCAGCCCGACGGTAAAAGAAACCGCAACGGCTAGTGCCGCCGATCTGTTAGAAAGCATATCCTCTCCGCCAATAAAACATAGTCCCTCCGCCAATGTGGTTAGTCTTAGACTAGCATGAGGGAAGGTCTTCCAGACTATACCCGGAGCACTAATGTCAGGATAATAGGCGCCTTTTTCGCAGAAACAATATTTAAACCAGTTTTAATAAACCAGAGGATAGCTAGATGACAGATGTCAGATTTGATGACCGAGTGGTCGTAATTACCGGGGCGGGTAATGGACTTGGCCGAACCTACGCACTTGAAATGGGTAAACGAGGGGCCAAGGTTGTCGTCAATGATCTTGGCGGTTCAGCGTTTGGTGATGGCGCTGATAAGGCCGCCGCCGATGTGGTCGTTAACGAAATCAAAGCGGGTGGCGGCGAAGCTGTAGCCAACTATGATTCGGTCACCGATGGTGACAAGATTGTCCAGACCGCTATGGATTCTTTCGGGAAGATTGACGTAGTGATTAATAATGCGGGTATTCTTCGCGACAAGACTTTCCATAAAATGGAAGAGCGGGACTGGGACCTGATCTATGACGTCCATGTTCGTGGCGCATTCAAGGTCAGCCATGCAGCCTGGCCCTACATGCGTGACCAGAATTACGGACGGATGATCTTTACCGCATCCGCGGCCGGTATTTACGGAAACTTTGGGCAAACCAACTACGCGATGGCAAAACTTGGCCTGCACGGAATGTCGCAGACTCTGGCGCTGGAAGGTCGATCCAAGAACATCATGGTCAATACCATCGCGCCGATCGCGGGTTCGCGCCTGACAGAAACAGTGATGCCTCAGCAACTGGTAGACGCGCTTAAGCCCGATTTTATTATGCCGCTGGTCGTAAAGCTATGTGATGAGAACAGCCAGGAGACTGGCGGGCTATATGAAGTCGGCGCCGGATTTATAGGGAAAGTCCGATGGGAAAGAAGCAAAGGACACTCTTTCAGCGTCAGTCAGGGATTCAACGCAGAAGACGTCAACGACGCCTGGGATGAAATCGTGGATTTCACGGATGCAGATCATCCATCCAACATCGCCGAGGCTAACAAGCCTCTTATCAAAAACCTGAAATCCTAAGCTGTATTGTCAGGCGGGACACCATGCTTTTATGGTATCCCGCCTGATGTCCCTTGCATGACCAAAGTGTCGGTTAAACAAGTAGGAATCCGCAGGGCGCTTGCTGCAGATGCTCGTGCCTTGAACCAGATTCGATCAGAAACACCTGGTCCGTTTGCCCCGACCAGGGGGCTGGAACGTCATCTTGCCGAACCTGCTGTTTATACTTACCTCGCCGAGGACGAAACGCCGTTTGGGTTTGTCACTGTTGGCCCCGCAACTGATCTGGAGCACGCCGGTCTGGGAGAGGTCCGTGAGTGGTTTGTATCAGCGACCTATCAGCAGCGCGGGTATGGGCGAAAACTGTTGGTGCACGGATTGACTGTCCTGAAACGAAGGATGTGTGATTCGGCGCTTATCTGGTTGCCGGTAGAAGCAACCCGGTCGCTTGATGTCTTACTAAAACATGGCTTTAAAGCTTATCCAGCGCAACGCCTCGTGAACGTGGACGAGCTAAGTAGTACCGAGCAGGCCTACCTGAAGGACCTTAGTGATTATTTTTAGGGAACAGATGACCTAGCGGTACTTCCTGTAGTAGATGGTCACATCGCCAAACTCCTTCAGTTCGTCAAGGTCGGGAATTGTGGTTGCGCTGATATTGCCAATCTTTTCGAATCCCTCGAAGACGCTTTCGTCGCGAATACGCGAGTCGGCTATGAGGACTTCATCGGCGTAACTCCCTAATCGTTCCAGCCAGGGAATGTTGTCTCGATCATAAAGCACATCAGCGGCAATCAGCAGATCGACTTTATCGACGCATAGTTCAAGATCCTCAAGGGTGTCGAGCTCGACCTGGTTTGCTTTACCGTTGACGATACAAGCTTCCAGTGCATGCTTGTCCAGGTCACAGGCGATAACCGAAGTAGCACCTGATATTGCCGCTGCGATGGCGACTACGCCGGAGCCTGCCCCAAGATCCAGAACCGTTTTGTTCCTGCAGATCTCTGGATGGGCAACAAGATGCGCTGCAAGGACCTGCCCACTGGCCCAGCAAAATGCCCAGTACGCAGGCTTATCTATGATGGCGTGCATCTCTTCATCGGGCAGCCTGCCTTTTGGATAGTCCGCAGAAATCAGGTACAGAGAAATCTCGGGACGTAAAGGTAGTGGCGTTAAGGCGAGTGAGCCCGTAGTGATTGTTTGATTTAGGTTCTTTGTGAGCAGGTCGTTCATATAAAGTGCTAGTCTATTGAATTAACCTGCCTGACTTCAAACCCTCTTTGTGCAAGTGTTCTTTGCCTAAGAATGGCCAGTCATTAGAATTAGGAACATTCCCGTCAGTTAATGAACAGTAGAGGTTCTTTTGCGTCCTGAAGAAATTGATCCAGCCGATCTGAAGGTTCAACATGTTGGTCCTGTCACCATTCTGTTCGGTTATGAAAATGGGAAATACCCGTATGGCAATTCGTTAACCGTAACCGGAAGCCGGCAGACAGCGATCATCGATCCGTCTCTTGGTGTTGTTGCGCGAAAAGAAGTACTGCCGAGCGTGGATATGGTGATTCATAGTCATGTCCATGAAGATCACATCGCGGGTACACATTTGTTCCGGGAGGTGCCGTGGCATGCTCACAGCATGGACGCGCAGGGTCTTGAAAGTATTGAAGGCCTGATGGAGATTTATGGCACGCCTTCTGGTCCTGAATACGATGCATTCAGGCAGGAGATCGAAGCGGCTTTTTACTATCCCGCAGGTGGTGAAGTACAACGGTTTGACGAGGGTCATGTTTTTGATTTGGGTGATGTCACGGTCACGGTATTGCATACACCAGGACATACCCGCGGTCATTGCTGCTTCCTTGTTGAGTGGGGTGAAGACCCGGCAAAAAAGCTTGTGTATCTGGGTGATATAGAGCTGACGGGTTTTGGGCCCTACTATGGGGATGCCTGGTCTGACCTTACTGATTTTGAACAAAGTATCGAACGCTTGAAACATGTCGATGCTGGCTGGTGGTTAACATTTCATCACAAGGGGTTGGTTGACGATCGCGATACTTTCCTTGCGATGCTCGATCAGTTCGAGTCGATGATTCAGGACAGGGAATCGCGGTTGCTTGAGTTCATCAAAGAGCCCAGGTCAATAGATGAAATCATTGATCATCGCTTTGTCTACATGCCCGGCCAGACTGGGTTTCTGATTAATGAGGTCGAACGGCGCAGCATGGGAATGCACCTTGATCGATTGATAGAGAAAGGCCACGTGAACTTTAGTGGCGGCGCCTATCAGGTGACATTATCGTGAGTGGAAGTATCGTGAGTGGAAGTATCGTGAGTGGAAGTATCGTGAGTGAAATTGATGTTTCAGCAATAGGGGAAGACATACCGTTACTGGAAGGACTCCGTACCACCAGAGCCATCCGGCGGTTGAAGCCGGACCCGGTACCTATTGAATTGGTCAGGAAAGTCTGTGAAGCGGGGACCTATGCGCCAAGCGGGGGAAACCGCCAACCCTGGTTTTTTGTGGCGGTGACGGAGAAAGAAAAACGAACAAAAATCGCTAACCTGTATCGATCAACCTTTCGGCAATATATCGTTCCGGCGAAACAGGCGGCCAGGTCTCCTGATTACCCTGAAGCTAAAAAGCGGAATATGAAGGCAGCGATTTACCTGGCGGAACATCTGCACGAAACGCCCGTACTGCTGTTCATCGCAGGATGGACCCGTCGCGAGCAGCCGCAATCACAGGCGTTGTTTCCGGCCATTCAAAACATCCTGCTGGCTTGCCGGGCAGTTGGATTAGGCGCGTCCTTAACGACCGCGCACCGCGCGCACGGTGAAGAAATTGATACACTGATAGGTCTCAACCCGGAGAAGACACCCAGCATCGCTATGCTGCCGATAGGTTGGCCAAAAGGTCAGTATGGCAAGCCTGCACGCAGGTCTATAGATAGCTGTTTCTTCGTCGATAGCTACAGGGGCGAGCCCCTGGACTAGATCAGGATCGGTTCCTCGTCAGGCTCTTCATGACACCCGGGCGTTGCGCGTTCAGCCAGGTTTGGGTCAATCGACCGGTAGTAGTACACATTGTCCTTGAGCGTTCTCTCGATTCGCTCGCGAGTCATCAGGCAGTGCAGGTGCGCAATGCATTCACCCAGTCCCATAAACATGGAAGCGCCTTCCAGTTTGCGCTTAAAAAGGTGAGGCAACAGGTCCACGGCGATTTGGGGCTGCACACAACTCTCTTCAAGAATCAGCATCCGGTCCTCGTGATGATCAATGAGTTGCTGGAGTCTGGCCTGGACGCCATAGAAGGGCTCATTGTGCGCGGGTAATACAAGTACTTCATCGGGAAGCAACGTCTTGAATTTTTCGTGTGACTCCAGCCAGCTGATCATTGGATTACCAAAGGGTTCAGTCGGGGAGACACTAACATTGGAGGTGATCACGGGCAGGATCTGGTCGCCTGAAATCATGACATTCAGTTTTTCACAGTACAGGCAGATATGTTCAGGGGAATGGCCACTGCCAACAAGGATATCCCAGGAATTGTCGCCTATCATGATGTGTTCACCATCACTTAATCGTATGTAGGCATTGGGTATCGGTAAGTCTTCGGGCTCCGGTGTGAAGCTGCTGCGCATTTCCGCCATCTGGGTCAGAAAATCTTCTGTAAGGCCATTTCGCTGGAAATACTCGCCGGTCTGCCAGTGACCGCCATCGCGCATCATCGAATTCATCACGCGGGTCTGGTAGTACTCGCCGTAGCTCATCAGGAGTGGCGCGTGCCATAGGTCGGTTAGAAAGCCAGCCTGGCCAGTGTGATCGGGATGCATATGCGTGCAGATCACCTGGTTGACGGGTTTCCCCCCCAGGCAGTTCTCAAAAATAGTATGCCAGTGATCCCTGGTTTCATCTCCGCGAATGCCCGTATCAACAATCGTCCAGCCTTTGTTGCCTTCAATCAGGTAAAGATTGATGTGGTTGAGTGACATCGGCAGAGGCATACGAAGCCAATAGACCCCAGGTGCCACTTCCATGGTCGTCCCGAACTCTGGTGAGGCGGAGAATGGATACTGCAGGGTTTCGTGAATAATTCTCATGACTTGTCCATAAAAGCGATGCCTCTCATCATACACGATGACCTTTGTCCGCGCCGGTCGTCGCCCTGTTTGAGGAGTGGTCCTGGTGGCTGTCGTGTAGGGCTGCCAGTCATTATAGCGACGGGTTTGTAAACCCTTTGCTATAGGCCCCTTGGTTATAAACCAGTGTCCAGCCAATAGCCTTCACCACCGTCGTCCTTTGTTTTAAGGTGTCCTGCAGTTGGTGTCGCGAAGTGAGTGCCGATAATCAGAATATCCCTGTTGACATACTTTTCCATCAATTCAACTCGTGTGGTGGTGGAAGCGGCCTGGTCAAAGTCCGCGGAGCTGGCCCAGTCCAGGTGTTCGATCTGGCAGGGGTGGTGGATGCAGTCACCGGTAATCAATGCTTCCTCACCTTCAGACTGTATATGAATACTGACATGCCCGGGCGTGTGTCCGGTGGTGGGTTCCAGAAACACCTCATCACATACTCTGTGATCCATCCCCACAAGGTCAACCAGGCCGGCATCAAACACCGGCCTGACAGAGTCGCCCATGACGCCCTGATTTAAATCGTCAGCAGCCTTATCTGAGTCAACTTTGTCTGATTCAGCTTTATCCCAGTATTCATACTCTTTCCTGCCCATCAGGTAGCGCGCGTTCGGAAAGGTCGGTATCCATTTCCCATCCACCAGCATGGTGTTCCAGCCCACATGATCGACGTGCAGGTGAGTGCACATCACTGTATCTATTTCGTCTGTTTCGTAACCAGCCTTGCTCAGGTCTTCCAGAAACGGCAATTGCAGATTGGTCCAGTTGGGGATGCTGCGCTGTTTGTCGTTGCCGATGCAGGTGTCGACGATCATCTTTCGCGTCGGAGTTTCCACCACCAGCGCATGAATGCTCATGATCAGGTTGCCCTCTTTATCGGCAAAATGTGGTGCCAGCCAGTTGATCTCCCTGACCTCATCTCTCGTTGCCTGGGGAAGGATAAACTTGGTGCCGCCCGCGATCTCCATTTCAATCACTCGGGTGATCTTGACGTTACCTACTTGCCACTGGTTCATTGGCTGGCCTCCCTTTGGATCAGGTCGATGGCTTCTGCTAGAGATTCTGTTCGTTCCCTCCAGTTCTTTCCTCCAGTGCTGACCCGCAGAGTTGAGACACCAGCGTCACGATAAGCCTTTAACCTTTCCTTGATCATTGCCTCTGTGCCAATCAGGTTGGTCTTTAGAATCATATCATCGGGTACCCTGCGAATGGCTTCATCCTTCTTGCCGTTAATCCAGAGGCTCTGGATTTCAACGGCTTCATCAACGTAGCCCGCACGTTTAAAAGCATCGTTGTAGAAATTGGTTTTTGCCGAGCCCATTCCTCCAAGGGTAAATGCCATGGCGGGTTTCCTGGCCTCGATCATTCGTTCGACATCGTCGCCCACCTCAAGGCTGCCGCCGACCTGAATGTCGATATCTGCCAGGGTTCGGCCGGACTTTTGAAGCCCCCTTTTCAAAGGCTCAAGGAATACATCTGCATGCTCTGGAATAAAAGAGGTACCCAGCCAACCGTCAGCTAACTCTCCGGTCATCTCCATGGACTTGGGGCCAAGTGTGGCAAGATAAATAGGCAAGTCCTTTCTTGGGGGCTGCGAGAGTTTGATGGGTTTTCCCTCACCGCCAGGGCGAGGTAACAGGTAATGTTTACCCTCATATTCCAGTCGCTCGCCACTCAGACCTTGTTTAACGACCTCTACGCATTCCCTCAACCGTCCGAGCGGGTTTGCGAAAGCTGCGCCATGAAGACCCTCGACAACCTGGGGGCCACTGACGCCAAGTCCCAGGACGAACCGGTTATTGGACACAGTTGCCAGGCTCTGGCTGGTCATTGCAATCATCGAGGGAACCCTGGAGCTGATCTGCATGATCCCGGTGCCCAGTGTGATGCTTTTTGTAACCGCTGCTAAATAGGCCAAAGGTACGATCGCATCCATTCCCCAGGCTTCAGCCGACCAGACAAAATCAACGCCCATCTTGTCTGCCTCTACGGTGTAGTCCACCAGTTCATCCCAGTCTTCACCGTTGTAATAAGC
>DTZW01000243.1:13674-21002 GCA_012961165.1 Gammaproteobacteria bacterium
GATCCCAATTCCTGTCTTCATATCTATCTCTTCTAATTATTTTTGATGATCTCGTCTTCAACATCGATCAGTTTATCTTTGCCGAAGAATATCTCATTGTCGACAAAAAAAGTGGGGGAGCCAAATGCACCCATCTCAACGGATCGATTGGTGTTGTCTATAAGCGTTTGTTTGATAATAGGGTCCTGCATACCCTCGAAGATGGCGGCGGCGGGAAGCCCTGACTCCTCGAATGCGCTGCGGATAACCTCCGGTTCGTCCATTTTCTTTGGTTCACACCACATGTGCTGATAGATTTCATGGATGTATCGCTCGTAGTAGTCCTGGGTCTGGGCAAAGATGGCGCCACGCATGACCTGCAGGGTATTAACCGGGAAAAAAGGGTTTCGGTTGTAATCGGTGATGTGGTGCTTATTTAAGAAACGCTCCATCTCAACATTCTGGTATTCGCCTTTGTTTTTAATACCCTGCAAAGTCACCGCCGGTGAAGCGTTACCCGTGGCTTTGAATACACCACCGATCAGCACCGGCACATAGGTGAATTTCACGCCAGTGCGTTTTTCTATTGAGGGTATAGCGCGATGGCTCAGGTAGGCATTTGGACTGCCAAAATCAAAATGAAATTCAACAATCACAGACTGACTCCAATAATAAGATGCAGGTTAGTTTCATCATAAAACCTCTTAAAACTGGAAAGAAAGTACCTGATCAATCACGTTGAGTAAACCTACAGCTATGCCGGTTGCTTGATTAAACCCAATCGATGGGATGCGTCAGGATGATGAAGTTTAAATCATTTACGGATATGAACGGTTCGCTGCTGCAAATACTCAACATCGTTGCGGAGAGCTGGATCCTGCTGATCATTTGTGATGCGAACCTTGGTGTCACCCGGTCCTGCTTTGCATGACTCATTAGGGTGACAAGCATGCACCGGATGAGCATGCACTGAATGAGGATAGTGAAACAATCGAATTCGGGGACAAGGAATCTGTGCCGCCAGTAGAGCCTATGGCTATGCACAATCCAGATGCAAAGCCAGTCAAGTACTTTTTAAATAACCCCCCGGGACCTGTACTTAGCCAGGAATTGCAATACTAGTCACTGTTGTTCAACTTTCCCGGGATGAAATTCAGAACAAAAAAAACCCTGCCGAGGCAGGGTTTCTTTCGGATTTTGGCCGGGACAATTTCGGGCGAACCTTCCATTGCTTGGTCTATCCTCCGAACCTTTCGGCCCGGGTTGAGTCCATGACCAGGGTCTAGACCCTGATCGGACTCGTGCAGCTCTCTGCGTTCTGTTTCCTCTATTATCCGCTTCCGGCCGAGGCCTTCTGCTTCCTTTAGTCTCCACTTCTGCTTCCTGCCGCGGGTGGCTGTTTCCATCGTGCCAAACGTCTCTGGCGATTTCCACAACCTGGCCCAGCGAACCGTTATTTTAAGACGCCTTGCTACGTCTCCACTACTAGGGGTCGATCGCCCTCTGTGTAGTGGGTCGGATATCCGGTCCACGATTCACTTCCCCCGAAGGTTCCGTGTTCCGCTGCCTCCCGAAGGTGACACCCGGTAACCCTTAAGCCGCCCTTGCCCTGGCGACCGCGACCCGGCACAGGTCTATCGGTTTGAGTTTGGTTTGGTTTCCCGTTTCCGGTTCTCCTAACCTCCCTCAACCGTCGAAATACAATTTACAGAGGTTCTGGCGATCTGGCTATTGAAACGATTGCAACCAGCGGTGGATTAGCTGTGGATAACCTTTGGGTAAGTCAGAACATTCCCAGGTTGTGAAGTAGATAATGTGGAAATTCGATGAAGACGGCTATAACTTATTGTTTATATTAAGAATATTCAGTTGAGTTTGATTCATGTTGCTACATGTTAGATGAAAAAATATTTTGCCAGACCGGGAATGAGCCTGGATGGGGAGGTTGCCTGAAAGTGGCAGTGGCTTCTCGCTTGAAAAACTAACAAATAATAAAAGGGGTGAGGCATGATCTAATCGTTAGTTTTTATTCTAAAGCGAGTCAGTTCTTCAAGGGTAAGTTGGGGGCAGGTCGTCCGATATCTTATCCCATTGCGGGGTCAGTTCTACGAAGATGTGTTTGTCTGGCTTTATCTCGGGCGAGTCATCCAATAGTCCCGCCGCAATTTCCATAAATTCTCCTTCGGGCGTTGCGGAGGGGACTGGAGAGCCGCAATGCATGCAAAAAGAAACCTGGTAGGCCGGTGGTCGGTGGAGTACTGGTGCATCAAAAGTGATGATGCTGTTGCCGCCGGTGAGTAACCGGAAGTCTTTTGTGTTGCAACCTATTGAGGCGATACCCTGGCTGCCTGAAACCTTGCGACAACGATTGCAGTGACAAATTTCAAAGGGTCCGGTGAAGTGATCAACTTCAAACTTGACCTTCCCGCAGAGGCAACTCCCCCTGGTAGCCATCAGATACGGTAGATATCCATTTGCTGTTCTCTTCGATCCCGGATTAGGTCGAGTCTTGTGATACGGTAATATGAAGCGAATTAGCAGGAGCGGTATTGATGGAACTGAGAATGGATGGTCGGGTCGCCCTTGTTACTGGAGGCAGTAAAGGGCTTGGATACGCCATGGCGCATAAGTTTGCTGCAAGCGGCGCGCAGGTTTGCGTAGTTGCCCGCAATGGAGACGAGGTGTCGGAGGCCGCTAACCGGATTAAGCTTGAAACGGGCGCAGGTTCATTAGGGCTCCCTTGTGATGTCAGCCAGGCTGGCCAGCTCCAGTCGGTGTTTGATTCGTGTATCGAAACATTTGGGAAGGTGGACATACTCATCAATAATGCCGGGCATGCAATGGTAGGTGATTTTGAATCGATTACAGATGAAGAATGGCAGTATGACTTTGACCTTAAGTTAATGGCTGCGGTCCGTATGTCGAGGCTGGTGTTCCCCGGAATGAAAAAGCGTCGCTGGGGACGAATTATCAACATGCTTAATACGCTCGCGAAAACGCCGGCCAGAGGTAGTGCGCCGACTTCAGTTACCCGGGCTGCAGGCATGGCGCTAACCAAGGTTCTGGCAGGTGAAGGTGCACCGCATAACATCCTTGTGAATGGATTCAACATCGGCTTGATTAAGTCTGACCAGATTCAGCGTGGCTATGACAGCAAGCCGCGCGAAGAATCTTTCGATGAATTTGTAGCAAGGGCTGGTAAAAAGTCAGTTCCGATCGGCAGGTACGGCGAGGCGGAAGAATGTGCGAACCTGGCCTGTCTGCTCTGTTCCGACGACTGCGGATTTGTTTCCGGAACTGCCATCAATATAGACGGCAATATGTCACCAGCTATGTAGTGCGGAGTTGCTTGCGAGCTTGCAGGTAAACTGATTTGATTATGCGTTGAGAATAAATAGGAAAAACAGATGCCTGATAACTTGCCAGAGGCTGTAGTTGCAGTAAAGCGACAGGCAGAGGATTTTATCGATAAGGTGATCAGACCGCTCAGTGATAAAGAGGGTGCTGAAGTGAGCGAAGACTCCATTAGGTCTGTGAAGGAAGGCTCCAGGGAAGCCGGGTTTTTCTTTAAGACACAACCGGCGGAGTTTGGCGGTACACCGGCGTCGACACTTGAGCTGACTGTTTTACGTGAGTTGTTTAGCCGTACTAATCTTCCACTGACACGCTTCGTATTTGGACCGGGCCCCGGTGTTCTTCACGCTGTTCAGGGAGACCTTAAATCAGGGTACCTTGATCCCGTTTTGAGGGGGGAGAAAAGAGGCGCATTTGCGTTTACCGAACCCGACAGTGCTCCGCGGGCTACGTGGGGTGTGGTGGCCGGAGACAAACTTGTCATTAATGGCCAGAAATCCTATATCACGGGTGGTGGTTCGGCTGATTTCATTTCGGCGCTGGTCAATGTCGAGCAGGCAGATGGCGGCAAAGCAGGTACGGCCATGGTGGTGATCGATCGTCAGGCGCGGGGTGTAGCGATAGATCGAATGTTTACTTCCCTTGATGGTAGCAGTCATGTGTCAATGACTTTCGATAACGTCTCGGTGCCGATCACTAACGTCATTGGTGAACTTGGTGAAGGCATGCCAAGGGCGCTAGCGAATATTGGCAACGTACGGCTCATGGTGTCAGCACAAGCCTCGGGAATGTGTATGTTTGTCCTCGATTTCATCGAGAAACACATTAAGTCCCCGCACCGTTCAGGTGTTCCCCTTGGGGACAGAGAGGGTGTTCGTTTAAGATTTGCAGATATGCGAATCGAGACATTTGTGGCGCGTAGCGCCTTGTATCGAACAGCAAGAGTCGTGGACAGTGGTGATAACTCTGTTAATGAAACAGCTATGACGAAAGTCTTTACCACTGAGACAGCAGGTCGGGTGGTCGACCAGGGTGTGCAGTTATTTGGGGGACAGGCGCTGGTTGCCGGACATCCGTTGGAAAAACTCTATAGGGAAGCAAGGTCCTTGCGATTCGTTGAGGGTGCGAGTGACCTTTTGCGGCTCAACATTGCGAAAGGAAAACTGGAACTCGGTAAAGGAAGGCTCTAGGGTTTTTCACTTTCCGAGGGTTGTTCTTCACAAGTCCAGCCCCAGTTTTCCAGTTTGCCTGCCAAAAATGTAGCCCTGTCTTCGCAGTACCCAGCCGAGGCCTGCGCGCTCCAGGGGTATTCGATCAGGCTTTCTGCGAGTTTCTCATATTTAACCCTGCAGGGTACCTGCCAGCCTTTATGTTCGTACTCGACAGAAATCATCCTGATTTCGTTATTGGCTCGACAGGTAAATTCACTAGCCAACACCGCTGGACTGGCCAAGAATACAATTAGCATACAGATTGTTCGGTGCATCATTCTCATCTTGTTACGGTCGGTAAGTGAATTGTGAGCTTCCTGGCACCAGCGCCCGGTAGGACAGGTTTGCCCAGCGGCACAGGTTTTCCCGGGTGTCCCGTGGGTCGATAATCTCTTCAATCTCAAAGAACTCTGCCGACCTAAAGGGCGAGCGAAGCTTGTTGAGTCGTTCTTTTATAGCGGCCAGGTGTCCATCGAAATCGTCTGCTTCGGCTAGTTCCGCCTTGTAGGCAACCTCAATTCCCCCTTCGATCGGTAGCGAACCCCAATCCCCCGAAGGCCATGAAAAGCGGAAGTGGTGGCTGCCAGGTTTGCTATTGGCGGCGCCAGCGACCCCAAAAGCCTTTCGGATTACAACGCTGCAAAATGGCACAGTAGTTTGCCCCAGGGCTGCGAGTGCCTGGGATCCAAACCGAATCGTCGAGTTTTCCTCTGACTGTTTGCCAATAAGAAACCCCGGGCAATCAACAAGGTGCACCAGTGGCAGGTGGAAAGTCGATGCAAGGTCACAGTGCCTGATGAGTTTTCGGCAGGCATCTGCTGTCCAGGCTCCGCCGTAAATCATCGGATCTTCGGCGAAAACTGCCACAGGAACTCCGTCGAGTCTGGCGAGCCCGGTAATGATAGATTTGCCCCATTTTCTGCCAATCTCAAAGAATGAACCGGTATCTACGACGGCATCGATGACCGGGCGCATTTTGTACACCTTCCTCGGGTTTTTGGGGACTACGTCCAGTAGAAAAGTCTCTTTTCGGTCAATCGGATCGTTGCTGGGGATTCGCGATGGAATCTGGTCGACGTTCTCGGGCAGGTAAGATAGAAACTGTTTCGCCATGGCAAAGGCTTCTTCTTCTGACTGCGCTTCGTCGTCGATGGCACCGTTTCGAGTATGGATTTTGCTCGAACCAAGTTCTTCTTTACTGACGTCGCCCAGGTTTGCCCAGTCAACCAGCGCCGGGCCGGCGATCATCATTTGTGCGGTGTCTTTGACGATGACGGAATAATGGGAAGAGGATACCCGCGCTGCGCCTATACCCGCGACGCTGCCGAGCGCCAGTGAGACTGAAGGAGCAATACCTAAATGGCCGACGATGACTTCCCAGCCTGCCACTCTTGGAATATAGGTTCGGCCAGCTGTTTCTATGGTCTTCACAGAGCCGCCGCCACCCATGCCATCAACCAGACGTATATGTGGAAGTCTAAGCTCAACTGCCAGGCCTTCAGCCTGTAGCCTCTTGCCCGCTATCGAGGCATCTGCTGATCCGCCTCGGACAGTGAAATCATCGCCTGAAACAATAACCGGTTTACCATCTATTTCTGCGGTACCAAAAATATAGTTTGAGGGGGTGAAATCCTTGAGGTTTCCGTTCTCGTCGTATTCCCCTACACCAGCCAGCTTGCCTATCTCATGGAAGCTCTCTGGGTCGATTATTTTGTCCACGCGCTCCCGAATGGTCAGTTTCCCGAACTCATGTTGCCGGGCTACTTTTTCGTCGCCACCCATCTTCTCTGCCAGGTTGTTGCGTAAAGCTAATTCGGAGATTTCTTTTTCCCAGCTCATGCCAGTCCTCGTTCGTTCATTCATTGAAGCCATATCTGATCATATCAATTTCAGCAATCTCTGGTTAAGCTCTTTTGTGGCTGTGACTGCATTAAACCCGTACTCGAGGCACCACAAATCAGAGCATATTCATGTTTTTTCTCTGGGCGCGTTCGTCTTAACTTGACAAAAAATCCTCTTAATGAGTGCTTCCTTAGGTACACTTCTGTCCTTTGCCAGTCAAATGGAATTTTGTTGTGAAGGAATATCGGCAACACAGATATGAAGTGCCCGAGGGGGCTACCGAAATTATTCTGGTGCGCCATGGCGAGTCGCGAGCGGCCACGGCTGATAACCCTTTTCCGTTGGTAGAGGGGCAGGGTGATCCTGAACTCGCGTCACAAGGTCGACAGCAAGCCGTTGCCGTTGGTGAACGCCTAAAGCATTTTCCCATCAACGCGGTTTACGTCACCAGCCTGCAGAGGACAGTAGAAACCGCCGCGCCTTTGTGTGCCCATCTCGAGATGGAACATCGGGTGGATCCGGATTTACGAGAAGTTCATCTTGGGGATTGGGAAGGAGGTAAGTTTCGTATCATGGTCCATGAAAATCATCCCCTGTGCGTTAAGATGCATGAGGAGCAGCGTTGGGATGTCATTCCAGGCGCTGAATCGAGGGAGGCATTGCAGGAAAGAATCGGAAGAGGCTTACATCGAATTGCGCGGGCGCATCCGAATGAACTGGTAGTCGCCGTGCTGCATGGAGGTGTCATCGGGCACATCATCGCTGAAGCGACGGGATCGACGCCATTTGCATTTAACGGTTGCGACAATGGTTCTATTTCCAGAATTGTGATGGCCGATGGAAAAATAGTTGTCCGTGGATTCAACGATGTCAGCCATCTCGGTAATTCAGAGACACTGGCGTCATTGCCTACCTAAGAAAACCAAAACAAAACCACCCGGG
>DTZW01000244.1 GCA_012961165.1 Gammaproteobacteria bacterium
GATCCAGCAGCACCAGTGGATCCAACGGCACAAGTTGATCCAGCAGCACCAGTGGATCCAACGGCTCCAGTGGATCCTGCGGCTGAAGCAGATTCAGCGACTCACGCGCTGGCGGATGCTGCGCCTGAAGCGCCTGAAGCGCCTGAAGCGCCTGAAGTGGCTGAAGCGGCTGAAGCGGCTGAAGAGCCTGAAGAGGATGCTGCGCTTGCGCTGACGGATGCTGAACCGATACCGATAAGTCCAATCACGACATCATTTGAGGCTACAAGCCATGGTCTGCAATCTTTGCGCACGGCTGTTATAAATGATGGGGGAGTTCCCCTGCCGGGTAATCTTGGCCAATTTGTTCGCGACCGTGAGGCAGCAATTCAGTTAGGCAAGGCGCTTTTCTGGGATATGCAGGTGGGTAGTGATGGTATCCAGGCCTGCGCCAGTTGTCATTACAAGGCCGGTGCTGACGGTCGAACTAAGAATCAGATGAACCCTGGTTTGCTGAGGTTTGCTAATAAGCGAAAGGACGATGTTGAAGGTTACTTTGATGCGCCGCCCCTGCCTGATAAGGATTTCGACACGAAAGAACCGAACGAAAGTGTCGTACGGTTAGACTATCCTTTCGTCAAATATCTTAATCCAGTGGGTGACCAACATAATAGTAACGATATCACTTCGTCCATGGGCGTTTTCCTGACCTTGTTTAAAGGCAGTGTGGAAGCTCAGCCTGTCGATTGGGGTGATAGGTTGGAAGATCCACTATTTATGGCAGAAAAGTCAAATGATCCAGTATATATGGAGAGTGGAAATACGGTACGTCGCGTACCGCCTCGCAATTCACCGTCAACAATCAATGCAGTGTTCAACTTCACCAACTTCTGGGACGGACGCGCCAATAATAAATTCAATGGCCAAAATCCGTTTGGTCAACAGGATCCGAACGCAAAAGTATGGGTGCTGCGAGGTGATGGTTCGGTTGTGCTGGAGTCTATTGCCCTGGAGGATGCTAGCTTGGCATCACAGGCAGTTGGCCCACCACTTAGCCATTTTGAAATGTCTTTTGGTAACCCGGATGTCGACAACGCCCGCACGTTTCCAGAAATAGGCAAGAAGCTGCTGAGGGGAAGCACACCAATTGTCCCGTTGGGTCAGCAAATTGTGGATCCATATGACAGCGTGCTGGGTGAATTTTCAATGAGTCCATCTCCTGGTCTTAACATCGAGTATCGACAACTCGTGAAAGCAGCGTTCAGGCCTGAGTACTGGGAATTCGATGGTAGGTTTGAGTTGAATCAGGCAGAGATTTCGCCTGAGCTTACGGCTGGCCAGCCGATAGTTGAAACCATTGAAGGAACAAGCACAGCAGCCACGTCAACGGAAGCCAGCAGTGACGATGCGGTTGATGAATTGTCAACTTATGGGGATTATTTGACCGATCCTGACCCATCAACAGACAAGCCACGTTTTACCCAGGCAGAGGCAAACTTTGCCATGATCTTCGGGATTTCAATAATGCTGTATGAATCGACACTGGTTTCTGATGAGACACCTTTTGATCGATGGATGGAGACAGGTGTATTGGATGGTGCGTTTGGTGCTCCTGAACTTAGGGGGCTTAATGTTTTCACCGGCAAAGCTGGGTGCGTGGCCTGCCATGCTGGCCCTGAACTTACCAACGCTACAGTAAGATACGCACTCGATGAAATAATCGAGCCTATGCCGATGGCACAAGGATTTGCGCTGTATGACAATGGTTTTTATAACCTGGGCGTCACACCCACTACTGATGATATTGGCAGGGGGGGTAAGGATCTTAACGGAAAACCTATAGCCTTCTCGAGACAGGCTTTATTTAACCGTCTTGGTGTCCAGAACATGGAATTCCCGATAATGGGTAATGAAACAGTCCCTATTGCGGGTGAGCTAGGTAACATGGTTTGTACTGACGGTGATGCCGACGGTTTCTGTGATTCTGGTACATCGATCGTTCCCGAGTTTCAGCGCGCTGCTGTAGACGGTGCCTTCAAAACACCTGGGCTGCGTAACGTGGAGTTAACGGGTCCGTATTTCCATAATGGCGGTATGGCAACCTTGAAACAGGTGGTTGAATTCTACGACCGTGGTGGCAACTTTTGTGACTTGAACCTGGATGATCTGAGCCCGGATATTCATCCACTAGGTTTAAGTGAGGCTGAAAAGGAAGAGCTAGTCGCCTTCCTGGTATCGCTCACCGATGATCGGGTGAAACGCAGTGCAAAACCGTTTGATCATCCGCAATTATTGATACCAACGGATGGTTTTCACGACAGGCTAGACAGGTTGCGTGATATTCCTGCTGTCGGTGCGGCTGGAGGGGCGCCGCTGACAAGGTTCCTTGATCTGGACCCGCAAGACAGCATCTTTACTCCTGAGGGGAGTTGCTCCAATGGGGCGGCGCCTCACTTGTAGCAGTGCAACGTTCCACAAGCGACGCGCTAACTGCGGTGGCACGGACGCTTTGCCTATGACCAGGCTCAAGGAACTGAAGCACAAGAAACACCGGCTGAAGAAGATATACGCGGAATAACGATTGGTGTCTGAAGTGCTTAAAAATGCGCGCTAGGGAGAGCGGTACAGCCGCCTCCGGACAAAGAGTTGGCCAGGAATGCGGTGGCCAGCAGAGCGCGTTGTGTGTGGTCTGAACTGGTTGGAGCATGCTCGCACCATGAGATTATTAGCGGATCGCAACACGCGTCAGTCTTATTGGTTAAGCTGGGATGAGCGGACGAAGTTGCTATAGGATCCGCCGCAACATCTCAATGAAATGGGCTTGTTTGCAGTTAATACCGGGTGTCGCGATCAACAGGTTTGTTAGCTTCGCTGGGCTTGGAAAGTGGTGGTAAAGCCATTGAATACCTCTGTCCTTATCGTGCTGTCAATGGCCAATAGAAGTGAACCAGGCTTCGGCCAACAAAATTGACCCACCCCAGTGGAAGGTTTTTTTAATTCCTGATTTTTGTTTTGGTCGATAGATTTCTCCTCCAGGCATGAAAATATGAGAATGCTGGATAAGTCTGTCAAAAATCGGTGGAGCAACATTCGGACTTCCCGGACTTTGCTAGACATCTAGAAGCTGGCAAAGCCGTTCCTTCAGACAAGGTTGTGACAAGGTTGTGACAAGGTTGTGACAAGGTTCATTTATAGGGGCCATTGCCAGCAACTCTCTGCATTAAAAGGCTTTCCAGGGTACCGATGTCTTTGTCGGGCGTTCCTGGCGATTGGTCAGCCAGGCAGCCCGTCTGCCTGACTCAGAAGCCTGAATCGATTGGCAGATAAAGCAGAATCATCAATAAAGCGATCAGCAAGAGCGCATTAAGCCAAATCGAAATCGTTGTCCATTTGGTATTTTTGGACGTTGATTGCTTGATCGGCTTTTCTGATTTTTCCCGCTTAAGGGCACGCTGTTTATTCAACGCTTCGAGTTTTTCTCTGGTCATCCACTCTTTTTCGCCAGATGACCTG
>DTZW01000245.1:0-446 GCA_012961165.1 Gammaproteobacteria bacterium
GATAGCACTGAATATCGATTTCGCTCAACAATTCAGTCATCGTGTATTCCTCGTGCGATGATGATCAGTAACTGGATACGTCGCGCGCCGCTAAAACTGGGCACAGCCCGGCTACCCAGTCCAGATAGGATACCTCGTTGCCGGTCAGGTTTACCAGTCATTGCACAGGCCGCGAAGTTTGACGAACACCGTCTTCAAAGAATAGGGTTTTGCTTTTGCCAGTTTTTGGTACAGCGACTGCGGGCGCACTCCCTTGTTCCAAAAGCGTAGCGCCCATCATTTGTAGCACCGATAAACTGAGGTAGACTCCGCCCTTCGCCCATCCTCGCAAGCGGCATAAAGCGCCGTAAAGGCCTTGCTGGTTCCAAACAGCCGCTCGAGCCCCTGGCGTTTTCCAAACTAAAAAATAGACAAGGACATTCTCAGACATGACTCGCCTGACCGAT
>DTZW01000245.1:568-3487 GCA_012961165.1 Gammaproteobacteria bacterium
AGGCGGTTTCGGGTTGACCATGACCTGCGCGTCACACGTGCAGGCAATCGGAAAAGGGTTTCCCGGCCAGCTGGGGATCTGGTCCGACGAGCACATTGCGGGATTGACGCGCCTGGTAGGCGCGACCCATTCCCATCAAAGCATCGCGATCTCGCAACTGCATCATGCCGGCATGCGCTCACCGAAGGAGGCCATCGGCGAGGCCGCGGTGTGTCCATCGAATGACGAAAAAACCGGTGCGCGTGCACTGTCGCACTCAGAGGTAAAACAACTGATCGAAGACTTTATCTCAGCGGCAGTGCGAGCAGAAAAATCCGGGTTTGACGGCGTGGAACTGCATGGCGCCCACAGCTATATTCTGTGTCAATTTTTCAGTTCCGAAACCAATCGACGTGATGATGAGTACGGAGGCGATCTTGAAAACCGTTCACGCATACTGTTCGAAATTATCGACGGCGTTCGCAGCCGATGCGGTAAGGATTTCATACTGGGAGTCAGGCTGTCCGCAGAACGATTCGGTATGAAGTTAAATGATTCGGTCCAGATCGCGCAGCGGCTCATGAGCGAGGACAACATCGATTTTCTCGACATGTCGTTGTGGGACGTCTTCAAGGAGCCCGAGGAAGAAGCGCACCAGGGACGCACCCTGATGAGTTTCTTCACTGAACTCGATCGCCACAACACGCGGCTCGGCGTTGCCGGCAAGATCCGCACTCCGCGAGAAGCCGAAGCGACCCTTGCAGCGGGTGTTGACTGGATTATGCTCGGGCGTGCAGCAATGCTGCAGCATGATTTCCCAAACCGATACCAAGCGAACCCGTCGTTCAGACCTGTCGAGATGCCGGTTACGCGAAAGTATCTGGAAAGTGAAGGCATCTCCAAGAAGTTTCAAGGCTACATCGAGGGTAGATGGCCGGAGTTCTTCGCTGACTAGCGCTCCCATCAGGGCGTCGCGGCAGACAGTCAATTACGATAGTCGGGCTCCTGCCGATCAAGCATCCGCTTGAGTGCCGTAAAGTGCCTTTGCGCCAATTTTGGCAACTCCTTGTCAACCTGGCGCCGCGTGCGGGCAACAACCTCATCTGGAATCACACGAAAGGGCCTGCCCGTTGATCTGGCCAGCACCTGGAACATCGCGGCACGCTCAAGATAATAGAGGTCATTAAATGCCAGCGCCACCGAGGCGCCGGAGACCGCTACCCCATGATTGGCCATCATAAGAATTGAATGCTCGCCCATCGCAGCAGCAATGCGGTCGCCCTCCTCACAGTCCAGGGCCAGGCCGCTGTAAGAATTGTCGTACGCGATGCGGCCATCGAACAGTAGTGCGTTCTGCTCGACCATTTCCAAGCGTGTGTCGTCAAGCAATGTCAATGCAGTTGTATAGGGCATGTGGGTGTGAAGCACTACGATTGCGTTAGGAAGGTTGGCATGTATTCGGCTGTGGATGAAAAATGCACTGTCCTCAATTTCGTTATCACCACAGAGGACATTGCCTTTCTCGTCACATAATGCCAACGACGATGCCGTAATTTCTGACCAGTGCCATCCGTAAGGATTGATGAGAAAGCGTTTACCACGAATCACTCCGTCGTCGTCAGGCACAGCCATGGAAAAGTGATTGTCGACACCTTCAGATAAGCCAAAACGATGTGCCCAACGCAGAGCCGCGGCAAGATCCACCCGCGCCTCGTCGAGATCAAACTGCGGGGCCGACGCCGACGCCAGTACAACCGATTCAGCCATGATTCAATTCCTCGTTACAAAAAACCACGTTCGGGTGACAATCATACCGCGCTTACATACCGCTAGCGGCTCAAGCACTAAACCCAGACCCGTTGCGCGGCTTCACCGATTGCCAGGGCAAGGCCCGCATCAACTGTTTGAGGCTGTGAGGAATAGAAATAGGAATAGGAATTTGTTTTGGCAGGCGCAATGCCTTGCGCCATCAGCAGGCCCAAAACTGTGCCGTTGCCTGTTTCATATCACTGCTTTATCCCTGATAGCCATTTCACCGACTCCTTCTTTGTATATTGAATTCACGTCGCGCAGCGTGTGCCGATTCTGTAGCTCTTGCTCAAGCACCCATACCATCCAGCAGCCACAGGATACCTTGTCTGGCATCAAATAATATGCGCCAGCACTAGAGACTCTGCGTCAAATGCTAGCGACGAATATCATCCTCCAGAAACCAACGCACGGTATCGGCAAAACTTTGGTCCGTTTTGAATCCCAGCCTTTGTCCATTGAGCGGCTTGCAATATGCCCGCCATCCTTTAACGATTTTCTCAATCACTGGATCTGAATCCCACGTGATCCGCTCTTGGGCCTCTGGACCGAAAACCTCAGTCATCGCATCGATCATATCGCCGACCGAGTCGGTTCTACCCGGTAGATTGATGTTACGGTTCGTACCGAAGGCGCTGCCCTCAACCTCTGCCGCATGAATCAGATTGTTAACGACCGTACGTGGCGCCGTGTGCCAAATTGGAAAATCACGTGACACCGGGCAATTTGACGCCTCTCCCTGCATAGGGTCGCGAAAGATTGAAGACATAAATGATGAAGCGGCCGCGTTGGCTTTGCCGGGCCGGATCGAAACAGTCGGCAGGCGCAGTCCACGTCCGTCGAGGAGACCGCGCCGAGTATAGTCGTTCAGTAAAAGCTCGCCGATCACTTTTTGTGTGCCGTATGAGGTCTGAGGGTTCAACTCAACTCCATCCTCAATCATTGCCGGCTCTTCACCGCCATGTGCAGCCCACGATGATGCATAGACCAACACTGGACAGTTACCTGCGGAGCGCGCTCCCTCGAAGACATTCAGGGTGCCCTGTAAGTTCACGCGCATCCCAAGATCCAGGTCCGCCTCTGCGGCGCCGGATACTACTGCGGCCAGATGCCAAACCACGTCGGGCTTGT
>DTZW01000246.1 GCA_012961165.1 Gammaproteobacteria bacterium
CCCGCTGCAATTCTTGGAGGCACCGGAATCTACAATCTTCCCGGTGTTGAAGTCGAGGCGAAAGAAATATCTAACGAGTATGGAATAGCGCAAGTATTTGTCGGGAAAGGTGAACATGACGATGTTGTTTTTCTTACCAGGCACGGCAAGGACCATTCAACGCCGCCGCACAAAGTAAACTATCGCGCTAACATTAAGGCGATCAAAGACATGGGTGTAAAGCGGATCATGTCGACCTATGCCGTGGGTGCCATTACAGCTGACTACCCTGTGTCGGAACTCGCCATCCTTAGAGACTTTCTTGATTTTACCAGTGGCCGTGAGTTTACCTTCTTCGACAAGATCGAACGTAGTGTAGGGCATGTGGAAATGAGCGAACCATTTTGCCCGATCATGAGCCAGCAATTAGTGCAACTCGCGGATCGACACCAAATAAAGGTTCACGATGGCGCGACCTACGTTGCGACCAATGGTCCTCGATTTGAATCCCCAGCTGAGATCAGAATGTACCAACAACTGGGTGGGCACGTGGTAGGCATGACTTGTTGCCCGGAAGTATATTTGGCGGGTGAGTTGGGTATGAGCTTTGGGGCAGTCGCGCTGCCCATTAATCTAGCGGCAGGTCTTGAGGATAAAATCACCCTTGTTGCAGGTAATATCGATGAAGTCCGAATAAGAATGATGAATCTGATGGTAGATGTTCTTCGCCACACCACTGATGAGGACTGTACGCCCCCACTCCTTTTGTAAAAGAGCGTTATGAGCGCGGCACTATCACAGTGGTGCATTTTAGTGATGTCCTGACTGCAACAATGTACAAAACCTAGCGAAGAGAAACATTTCATGACAACGGAAAAAGTAAAACCAGAGCATGGTATGGGGACCATTGTTAACCACGTAGGAGAGGGCGGCCATGACAAGCACGCACACTTAATGCCTATATATCAGACCTCGACTTTTGGGTTTGATACCGTTGAAGAGGCGGGAGAAGTTTTCGCAGGTAAGAAAAAAGGCTACGCGTATCCGCGAACCAACTTACAAATGGCACCCGGGTAAACAATGGCCAAGGCAACCGTCACAAAGAAATTGAAGTTCTGGGACCTGATGAGTATTTCCCTGGGCCAGATAATCGGCACTGGCGTGGTCGTGCTTACTGGCGTCAGCATCGCTATGACAGGCTATGGAGCACCGTGGGCTTTTTTGTTGGCGCTTGGCATTGTGGCAATACCGACGATATGCATTGCTGCCCTTGGTTCTGCGGTTCCCAGTACGGGGGGTAACTATACCTACGTGCGAGACCTGCTTGGAAGCAAAACGTCGTTTTTCTATTTGGCCTTACTCGTTGCCGGGCAAGTCATTCTTTCAAGTTTCGCCATTGGTTTCGCGGAATATGCCGACGCTCTGATTCCAGGGTTGAATATGCTGCTCGTCGCTGCAGGTATCATGGTGCTGTGCTTTGTTGCAAATTTGTTTGGTATTAGAACCGCGGCGCGGTTTCAAGCGCTTATGGTTTTTGGCCTGCTGTCAGCATTGGTCTTGTACATTGTGCTCGGTCTTACGCATGTTAAGGACTACTCGCCTTATTTGGCTACGGCCACCATTTTTCCAAATGGGTTCGGTGGTTTTTTTGCAGCCGCATTTTTGCTGCGTTTGAGTTTGATTGGCTCTGAGTTTGTATCAGAATTCGGAGACGAGATGGAGAACCCCGGCAAAATGATTCCGCTGGTCATGGGCTTGTCTCTACTGGTAGTCAGTTTGCTCTACATTCTGATTGCAGTTGTTGCCACTGGCGTTTTGCCACTCGCTGAGGTCGAGGGCAAGAATTTGGCGGCCACGGCTAAAGTCATCTTTTCCCCTGGAGTCTATGTTGCCTTTATTGTTGGCGGCGTTATGATCTCGCTGGTTACCTCGCTTAACGCCATTTTCGCCTGGTGCACGCGCGGTTTGTATATGGCGACGGAAGACGGCTGGTTGCCCGCAAAACTCGCGGTCGTCAACAGGTTCGGGACCCCGTATATTTTTCTGACAGTATTTTTTGTCGTGGGGGTTACGCCGATATTGACGGGAATGACATTGAACTACGTGGCGATTCTAGGTAACGCCGTAGGTGCCATCTTTGGGTTGTTCCCTGTGCTCTCTCTTTATAATCTAGCAGAGCGAAACCCCGAGGCCTACCACCGGGCTCCCTTCAAATTGCCCGTGTTGATGATGAAGGTTCTGCCGCTGCTTGCGGTCCTTATCTACGGCTACGGGATTTATTCTTCGTGGGAGTTCATCGGTAATACCGGCTGGCTGCTCTTACTCGGTTATAGCGTTCTGGTGATGCTCTACATTCATTTGCGAGAACCTTATCGGGTGAAGATTCAGGCGGTTGGCGCGAAGAATATTTAGTGATCCAGGTTCCCCAGGTTAGCTCGTATTCTTGATGGCGGGTAGTGTGCCCAGGGGACTGGCGGAGAAACGTCCAGGCCTAATCGCAGGGTCAACCTCCCTGTTTGAGCTGTGCAATAAGGTCGGCATGATCTGAGTCAGGCAGCGACGGCACGCTGAATCCTGTTCGGCTGATCACATCGCCAAATCTCTGCTTCATTGAGTTGATAACTTCCGAGGGTGTTCCGATCAGGGCAATGGTGTTCAACACCTCGTCGTCGACCAGTCGGGCCATCTCTTCTTTCTGTTGCCGCTTGTTGAGAAAGTTAAGCTCGGTCTGTAAATCGCCCCAACCATGTATCTCAAGAACGGGGCGATAGGCTTCGGTTGAGCCGTAAAAGGCGATTCTGTCCCTGGCAACTTCAATCGCCTGGGAGATGGCTTCTTCATTAGGCCCGGTGGCGATGATAGGGGCGTAGTCCAGTTGGAATTCATTCAATGTCCGCCCACTGACGGCCAGACCGGCTTCAATAGCCGGTAAGGTGACTTCGCGGATGTATTTTTCCGATGAAAAGGGGTGCATGATCATGCCGTCTGCAACTTCCGCTGCCACTTTTGTCATGAGCGGTCCCGTAGCCGACAAATTGATTCGGGGGCGACCAAATTCCAGATTCTCAGGTGTAAAGGTCGCAGGCATCAAGCTATGTTCGTAATATTCACCAATGTACTCGAGTCGCTCGCCGTCATACCAGCAGTCGAAGATGGCATTCATGGCCTCTATGAATTCACGCATCTGTCGTGCCGCCTTATACCAGGGCATGCTGAAGCGCCTTTCGATATGCGGTTTCACCTGAGAACCCAGGCCCAATATCATTCGACCTTGTGAGAAAGCATTAAGGTCGTGAGCAAGGGTCGCCATGCTCATCGGATTGCGTGCAAACGCCACCGCTACGGAGGTCAATAGCTCGACTTTGTTAGTATGTTCGGCGGCAATCGCTAGCGGCAGGAATGGGTCGTGGTTCAGCTCGGCGATTCTTAGGCCGTCGTATCCCAGGGACTCCAGATGAGCGGCCTGTCTAGGTGTCCTGGT
>DTZW01000247.1:0-1782 GCA_012961165.1 Gammaproteobacteria bacterium
GACTTGAACCTCCGACCAATTGCTTACGAAGCAACTGCTCTACCAACTGAGCTATTCCGGCTAGTTGCGGGATTATATCCGGATTACCGGTCACCGGAAATCCAGAATCGCCTCGACTTCTTTACTATCCCGGGCTGGAGTTTGGCTTGCCCTGGCGTTCTAGGGGGCAAACGTCATCGTTACGGCTTCGGCGGGCGCATTTGCGTGTGTCGCGACCACTGTATATGCACTTGACCTCGTACATTCGCCCGCCTTCGCTCCATCAGTCGCACAGGTCACGACATAGCTGATCTGATCAGCGCCAGTTCCCGGATCCCATCCCAATCTTGAGCTTAATGTGACGACCCCGCCCGGAACATAGGAACCTTCAACGTATTCGCCAAACTCTCTTCTACGATCCCGTTGCAACAAGTGGATCGACTGAATGTTCGATTGAGAAACCCCTGCTCTCGCTTCGACCTGATAGTCCGAGTAAAACGGTATAGCTATAGCTGACATGATGCCGACGATCGCGAGTGCAATCATTAGCTCAATCAACGAAAAACCCCTCTGAATTAATGCTTTCATTTGTATCACCCCTGCAAAACCCAACAATACTGTAAACAACATGGATCGCAAAAAACAGAAATAAAAAAACCGGAAGGTGTTGGCCTTCCGGTTCTTGTTTCGCTGGTTAAAATCAACCAGTTACTGTTACTACTTACTGTACATCCGTTGCGGTAATAGTTTCTGAAGCAGCAGCCAAGTCCTGGTATGCCGGTAGCGAAATCGTTACGACAGAACTAATACCAGTCCCGGTCAAAGCAACACCGATAGCGCCGGATGTAGCATTTGCGGCAGTCTGGAATGCGTCGCCACCACCTGGTGCCGGATTCCCAGCTGGATTGTAGAGAGAGATCCAAAGGGGAACAGTGGTTGGCATAGTTCTAGGCAAGGTAAGTGCTAGCTGAGTAGCATCCTTCACCATGGTACTTCTAGTGGCGCGAATAGCACTTTGATACTGAGAACTAACCTTGGTCATGTTCGCCGTTTTAATGTAGTCCTGATAAGCGGGGAGAGCTACAGCGGCAAGAATACCGATAATAGCAACCACGATCATCAATTCGATGAGGGTAAAACCCTTTTGGTATGTGTTCATTGAGTTATCTCCATTAGATAAGATTTAATTGTTAGCCTATTGCAAGGTGCCATTAGCTATCGATATATTCTGCAATTATTGCGCCACAATATTACAACCACCTACAGCTAGAAAGTGACCAAAATTGTCACATTTTTCTGTACGGGCGGTCAGGAAGTGACCCAAATTGTCACTTCGGTCACTTTCCAGGTTCGGTAGGCGCCGCTAGACTCTCCCCAATGTGGATTCTGTGCAATTACACCAACCCCATTATTAACACGGCTTCTATCGACACCCCTCCGGCTGAAATGTAAACTTTAAAATGCGATTCTGCCCCTGGGCTTTTGGGGCGTGCCAACATTTAAGAGGAACAATCAGTATGGCGGCCATTCCAATTCAATTAAGCGGTCTTGCTCGTCGACTGGTGGAGGATAAGCTCCTCGAAGAAGACGTTGCAAGGAAAGCCACCGAAGAAGCAACAAAGACCCGGGTACCTTTTGTTACTCATCTTGTGCAGAACAACATTGTTGATTCAAAGGCAATCGCCACATCGGCATCCGAAGAGTTCGGCACCCCACTTCTGGACATCACAGCCCTCGACCCGGATGCCATCCCGAAAGACCTTGTGGATGAAAAGCTGATCCGGTCAAACCATGCTATTCCGG
>DTZW01000247.1:1797-20779 GCA_012961165.1 Gammaproteobacteria bacterium
TTCCACCGCGGCAACCGGTTGTTCGTGGCTGTATCTGACCCAACCAACAGAACTGGTCTGGATGAAATCAAATTCCAAACAGGCATCTCGACTGAAGAAGTACTGGTCGAAGAAAACAAACTAGCAGCCTTTATTGAAAACTTCCTGGAAAGCCAGGAAGACGATGGCATGGGAGATCTTGGCGATGATGACGATGTCGACCTTGACATGGAGGCTGTTGACGAAACTGGTGGTGGTGGTGATGTCGACGAAACTACCGCTATCGACGACACACCCGTTGTTCGATTTATCAACAAAATGCTGATGGACGCCATAAGGAGCGGCGCGTCAGACCTGCACTTCGAACCCTTCGAGAAGGCTTATCGGGTCAGGTTCAGAACGGATGGCGTGCTGCAGGAAATCGCAAGACCCCCGGTTAACCTTGCGCCCAGAATTTCTGCTCGGTTGAAAGTAATGTCCAAGATGGATATCTCGGAAAGACGGGTCCCACAGGACGGTCGTATCAAGCTAAAGATATCCAAAACCAAGTCCATCGACTTCCGGGTTAACACTCTTCCCGTCCTGTTTGGCGAAAAGCTTGTACTACGAATACTAGACCCAAGCTCAGCCAAGATGGGTATTGATGCACTCGGCTACGAGGACGACCAGAAAAAACTATACATGGAAGCACTGTACAGGCCGCAGGGTATGTTCCTGGTGACTGGTCCCACCGGCTCTGGCAAGACGGTATCGCTCTACACTGGCCTTAACATCCTGAACACCGCTGAGCTAAACATCTCTACCGCCGAAGACCCCGTCGAAATTAACCTGGAAGGCATCAACCAATGCCCAGTAAATGCCAAGGTTGGTCTCGATTTTTCCGAGGCTCTGCGGTCTTTCCTTCGACAAGACCCCGATATCATTATGGTCGGCGAGATTCGGGACCTGGAGACTGCATCTATTTCAGTCAAGGCGGCGCAAACTGGCCACATGGTGATGTCGACTCTGCACACAAACAGCGCCCCTGAAACATTAACCCGTTTGCGTAATATGGGCATTGCAGCGTTCAACCTTGCAACTTCGGTCAACCTGATTGTGGCCCAGCGTCTCGGTCGTCGCCTATGTAGCTGCAAAGAGAAACTCGAGGTACCTGACAGTGCCCTGCTCGAGGCAGGGTTCACGGCGGCTCAACTAGCGGAACCATTCGAGGTCTTTGGTCCGAAGGGATGTGAAAAGTGCTCGGGGGGCTACAAGGGACGAGTAGGCATTTACGAAACGATGAAGGTCACCGCTGAAATTCGAAAGATAATCATGGAAGACGGCAACGCGCTGCAGATTGGCGAAGTGAGCGCGCGTGAAGGCTTCGGCACGATATACGAATCGGGTCTGCGCAAGGTTATTTCTGGCGCAACAAGTCTGGAAGAGATTAACCGAGTGACCAGTGGTCACTAGAATGGGGTATCCCGGAAAAGATAAAGATTAAGAGGTCGATATGGCAGCAGCTAATCAAGTATTTGCATGGGAAGGCACCGATAAGTCTGGCAAAAAGACTAAAGGTGAAATCAACAGCTCCAACGCCAATATCGCCAGGGCAGAGCTCAGGAAAAAAGGGATTAACCCGACCAAAGTGAAAAAGAAAAGTGGCGGCTTCTCCCTTGCCGGCTTTGGCGCAAAAGTCACCCCTTCGGATATCGCGCTCTTCACTCGCCAACTTGCAACAATGATGAAAGCCGGTGTACCACTTGTTCAGTCCTTCGAGATTGTGGCTGACGGTATGGACAACCCCGCGATGAAAGAACTGATCCTCAAGATTCGGGATGAAGTTTCCTCTGGTCAATCATTCGCCCATGCCATTAAAACCCAACCAGAACATTTCGATGACCTGTTCTGCAACCTTGTGGAAGCAGGTGAGCAGTCCGGTGCACTGGAAACCATGCTTGATCGACTGGCCGAATATAAAGAAAAGTCCGAAGCGCTGAAAGCCAAAATCAAAAGCGCAATGAACTATCCAATTGCAGTACTGGTCGTTGCCGGGGTCGTATCCGGTATTCTATTAGTCAAGGTAGTTCCCCAGTTCGAGGAAATTTTTGCCGGTTTCGGTGCAGAACTCCCTGAGTTTACCCAGATGGTTGTAAATATGTCCCGGTTTATGACGGAATGGTGGTTTGTTGGAGTAGCGGGGTTGGCCGCCTTGTTTTTTACCTTCAAGGAAATGCATAAACGATCCAAGGCAGTCAGGGATGGGCAGGAGCGATTGATGCTTAAGCTACCAATCCTTGGCGACATTCTTGATAAGTCCTGTATCGCTCGCTTTTCACGAACACTTTCAACAACCTTCTCTGCGGGTGTTCCGCTTGTTGACGCGCTGGAGTCTGTCGCCGGCGCCGCTGGGAACGTCGTTTACCTGGAAGCGATTAACAAGATCAGAGAAGAGGTCTCGGGCGGTATTCAGCTGAACACTTCAATGAAAGCTTCCGGTGTATTCCCTAACATGGTGATTCAGATGGTCGCAATCGGTGAAGAAGCCGGTGCGCTCGATAGCATGCTGGACAAGGCAGCGAGCTACTACGAAGAAATGGTCGACAACTCTGTTGATGGTTTAACCAGCCTGATGGAACCTATTATCATGTCGTTTCTCGGGGTCGTGATCGGTGGATTGATTATCGCGATGTACCTGCCTATCTTCAGTATGGGTGACGCAATCAGTGGTAAGTAAGCCACCGAACTAAGCCAGGACATTAGCTGAATTCATGCTGCAAGAAGCTGCCACTTTACAGGCACACTATCCCTTATTCGCGCCAATGGTCGCTTTCCTGTTCGGATCTGCGATCGGCAGTTTCATTAACGTTGTGGTCTATCGTCTGCCGATCATGTTGACGCGTGACTGGCAGCAGCAATCCCTGGAAATTTTGGCGGATGCGACGGGCAAAGACCCGCTTGTTGCTGACCTCGCCAAGCGGCTGCCCACCCACGAGACACCCTTTAACCTGGTGGTCCCAAACTCAACCTGCCCACACTGTGATGTCCGAATAAAACCCTGGCATAACATACCCATTGTCGGATACTTCCTGGTCAAAGGGCGGTGCGCGAATTGCCGGCAAGCCATCAGTGGCAGATACCCCCTGGTAGAGGTCACCACTGCAATCCTGACGGCCCTGGTCATCGCAGTACTTGGGCCAAACCTACAGGGTCTAGCCGGATGTTTTCTCCTCTGGTCTCTGGTCGCGCTTGCACTAATAGATTTCGACACGCAACTACTTCCTGATGACATCACCATGCCCTTCCTCTGGATTGGTCTGGTCATCAATTATTTCGGTGTCATAACCTCGTTCGATAACGCCTTTTGGGGCGCCTGCCTGGGGTACATGATCCTCTGGACAATTTTTCACCTCTTCAAACTGGTGACAGGCAAGGAGGGCATGGGGTACGGCGACTTTAAGATGCTTGCAATGTTGGGCGCCTGGCTTGGTGTTCAGAGCGTCCCCCTGATCATTGTTTTATCATCCTTCGCTGGTGCGGCTATTGGCGGAACGATGATTATTTTCGGTCGCGACAAAGCCAAACCGATCAAGTTTGGACCTTTTCTCGCAGTTGCCGGATTCGTCGCGTTGCTCTGGGGCAACAAACTCATCGATATGTATCTTATATTTAGTTTCGGCGCCTGATGTCCAAATTTGTAGTAGGTTTACGCGGTGGTATAGGTACGGGAAAATCCACCGTCTCGGAACTGTTCGCCGACGCTGGCATTGTCGTCGCCGACGCGGACATATCTGCCCGAACGGTAGTTGAACCGGGTAAACCCGCGTACGAAGCCATCGTCGAGCGATTTGGCGAGTCGGTACTCCAAAAAGATGGAACGCTTGATCGTCCGGTGCTACGGGAACTCGTGTTTTCCGATAACGAACATCGATTGTTCGTGGAAAAGCAGACTCATAGCCCCATTGTCGAGGATCTTCTAAACATTACATCCAGCGCAGATTCTGATTACGCAATACTGGTTCTTTCAACTGGTATCGGGAGAAACCCCATGATGCATCGACTGCTGGTTGTGGACGCTCCCCTGGAAAACCAGATCAGTCGTGTCATGCAGAGGGACAACAATACGCACGAACAGGTAGCAGCGATCTTGCGCGCACAACCTGATCGCGAGACCAGAATGACTGATGCGGACGATGTGATAATCAATGACGGCGAACAGCACCAACTGGCGCTGGAAGTGCACAAGCTCCATCAGCTATATTTAGCTTTATCAACAGGCGGGAACTAAGCATGGCTAACCTCATCGTAAAATGCCCTACCTGCGACAAAGCGGTTGCCTGGGTAGCTACCAGTAAGTTCCGGCCATTTTGTTCGGACAGGTGTCGACTAATTGATCTCGGGGAATGGGCTGAGGGTAACCGGTATATTCCATCCGATGCTGACCATGATGACGTCACTGAATCCGATATCCACGGGCAGGACCTAACATAGAGGCGATTTAGGTTCTGTACTCATGTCCGGTATTCTGCATTAATCGTCACATACTCATGTGACAAATCACTGGTCCAGACCGTTTCTGTTTCATTTCCTATATTCAGCTCAACGCGTATGGTGATCTCTGCATGCTCCATTACTTCCGCGCCCATCTCTTCACGATAATTCTTGTCCTTACCGCCTGACTTCATGAGGCAGACATCACCAAGGTAAACGTCAATCTTTGAATGGTCGACAGTCGCGTCAGCCTTGCCAATCGCCATGACTATTCTGCCCCAGTTGGCATCACTGGCAAACAGTGCCGTTTTCATGAGCGGTGAATTGGCAATCGCGTAGGCGATGCTAAGACAGTCTTGCCTGGTCATACCGCCCGATACATGAACCGTCACGAATTTAGTTGCACCTTCGCCGTCACGAATAATGCCGTGGGCGAGTTCCTGCATCACTGAAAAAAGCGCCTCTTGAAAACTCGCTCTTGCAGCTCCTGCATCACAATCAACACCGGAAACCCCGGTGGCCGTCAACATGCAGGAGTCGTTGGTCGATGTATCGCTATCCACAGTAATACGGTTGAATGACTGATCTGCTCCTGTTTTTAACAATTCCTGCAAAACCGGTTTTGAGACCGTCGCATCAGTTGCTATATAGGTCAGCATTGTTGCCATATTGGGCTGTATCATTCCAGAGCCCTTGGCGATACCAGTAATTGTCACGGCCTTGCCTTCTATCTCCAAAAGGCGAGTTGCAATCTTGGGCCGGGTATCGGTCGTCATAATGCCTTGAGCAGCGAGCAACCAGTTCGTGTCATCGAGCGTTGGGATCAACTCTGGCAATGCGTCGGTAATGTTCGCAACCTGCAGCTTTTCACCAATAACACCTGTAGAAAATGGAATGACCTCATTAGGCCGAACACCAGTTAGCTGTGACAGAGCTTTGCAACAAGTCACCGCATCAGACTTACCCTCATCTCCGGTGGCTGCATTCGCGTTACCGCTGTTAATCAGGAAGTACCGACTATCGCGCTGATCAAGATGCTCCCGGCCAACCAGCACCGGCGCCGCTGCAAAATGGCTTTGCGTGAAAATGCCGGCAGTGACACTGCCAGACACGAATTCAAACAAAACGAGATCAAGCTGATCTATACCCTTGATGCCACAAGGAACTCCTCCCAGACGAACGCCCGGAACAATGTGGAAATCCGTTGAATAATCGCCAACAGCCATTAGCTAGTTCCCGTCCAGAAATTTTGATTCCAGGCAAAACCTGGCGCGACATACAGATAATATTAGCTTAATAATCAACTGGTTATCGGTAAATAGCCACCGCGGTGTAGAATTCTCGGACACGAATTAGCCAAGCTTTCCGTGACAGGCTTTATATTTTTTACCGGAGCCGCAGGGGCAAGGTTCGTTTCTGCCCACTTTCTTATCAGGTCTCACAAAGGGTTGGTTTAGTTCATCAGCGGGTGCCTTCACTGCTGCGCCATCCATCCCAGGGCTACCATCCTTCCGGTAATTTCTTTGCACCCTTGATTCCTCTTCGCGGCGCCTGAGTTCAAGCGCTTCCGCGTCCTCTTCGGTCTGAAACTGAACTCGGGACAGAAAGCGAATCACGTCAAACCTGACACTTCTGAGCAGATTATCAAAAAGGTCGAAAGCTTCTCGCTTGTACTCATCTTTGGGCTTTTTCTGTGCATAAGCTCGCAGATGAATTCCCTGCCGCAGATAATCCATCGCCGCAAGATGTTCTTTCCAAAGGCCATCCAGGATATCGAGCATGATGCGTTTCTCAAACATCCGGAGCTGCGAACCTACCAGTGCTTCCTTCTTGACGTATTCCGCACGGATCTCACCAACGATTCTTTGTCGCAAAGTATCCTCAAAAAGCGAAGAATCTTCATCCAGCCAGTTTTGAACCGGCAGCTTCACGTTAAACTCGGTGTGGCAGGCAGATTCCAGGCCCGGCACGTCCCATTGCTCCTCTAGGCTCTGAGGGGGGATGTATCCATCAATGACTTCATCAATGACATCATCCCAGAGCGCATCGACAATATGAGAGATTTCTTCTGACTCGATCAGCTCGTTACGCTGTCCGTATATCATCTGGCGCTGGTCATTCGCAACATCATCATATTCCAGCAGTTGTTTACGAATATCGAAGTTACGACCCTCAACTTTTCGCTGCGCCTTCTCAATCGCGTTAGTAACCATCTTGTGTTCGATGGCTTCCCCATTTTCCATGCCCATGTTCTGCATGAACCCACGAACCCGATCAGACGCAAAGATTCTCATCAGGTCATCTTCCAAGGACAGATAGAATCTGGAGTAGCCCGGATCACCCTGACGCCCGGCACGACCCCGTAGCTGGTTATCTATTCGACGGCTCTCATGTCGTTCCGTACCAATGACGTGCAAGCCCCCGGCCTTCAGGACCTGGTCATGGCTTTCCTGCCAGGCCACTTTGACTTTTTCAACTTGCTCGGGTGTGGGGGCTTCAAGATGCGCTACTTCTGCTTCCCAGCTCCCACCGAGAATAATGTCAGTACCTCGACCTGCCATGTTTGTTGCGATAGTGACTGTCCCCGGCCTGCCAGCCTGGGCAATAATTTCTGCTTCTTTCTCATGGAACTTGGCATTTAGAACGCTGTGCTTGACCTTCTTTTTGTTAAGCAACTCGGAAAGCAGTTCTGATGTTTCGATGGAAGCGGTACCCACCAAAACTGGCGCGTTATTCGCCAGGCAGTCGGCGATCTCATCAGCAATCGCCTCAAACTTCTCAGCATGGCTCATAAATATAAGGTCGTTCAGGTCGCGGCGAACCATTGGCAGGTTCGTTGGAATAACAACCACATCAAGACCGTAGATCTGCCTGAATTCAAATGCCTCGGTATCGGCCGTTCCAGTCATGCCAGCCAATTTGTTGTACAAACGGAAATAGTTCTGAAAGGTAGTAGAAGCAAGCGTCTGGCTTTCGTTAGTAATGTTGACATTTTCCTTGGCTTCAATCGCCTGGTGAATACCGCCAGACCAGCGGCGCCCGGGCATGGTTCGACCTGTGTGCTCATCGACAATAACAATCTCACCTTCAGCGACGATGTAATCCACATCTCTTTTATAAAGGTTGTAAGCTTTCAGGGACGCACTGACGTGGTGAAACAAACTAAGGTTAGCGGTGCCATAAAGGCTCTCACCCTCGGCGAGTAAACCCTTGCGAACAAGAAGGTTTTCAATTTTCTGGTGACCTTCCTCAGTAAGTTCAACATCTCGTTGTTTTTCATCAACGAAATAGTCGCCGGGCGGTTCTCTATCTTCTTCTATGTCTTCAGGTGTTTTAACCTGCTCGACCAGACCAGGAACTATCCCGTTGATGGCTTTGTAGACATCTGCTGTATTCTCAACCCCGCCTGAAATGATTAGAGGTGTTCTCGCCTCATCGATAAGGATCGAGTCGACCTCATCCACAATGGCAAAATTCATTCTGCGCTGGACCCTTTCTTCAGCAGAGAAAGCCATATTGTCGCGCAGGTAATCAAAACCAAATTCGTTATTTGTACCGTAGGTTACATCTGCCTGGTAGGCACGCTGCTTCTCGTCTGCCGTCTGTCCGGCATAGACCACGCCGACAGTCATACCCAGGGTCGCAAAGATTGACCCCATCCATTCGGCGCCCCATTTGGCCAGGTAGTCATTTACCGTCACCAGATGCACACCGTCACCAGTAATTGCATTCAGGTACAGTGGCAGCGTCGCGACGAGAGTCTTACCCTCGCCAGTTCGCATTTCTGCAATTCGACCCTCGTGAAGCGTAATCCCGCCAATCATCTGGACATCAAACAACCTTAAGCCGAGCGCGCGCTTACCTGCTTCACGGACCGTAGCGAACGCCTCTGGCAGGATATCTTCGAGGGACTCACCTGTCTCAAGCCGGGATTTCAGTTTCTCTCTCTGTCCGATTAACGCTTCCGCAGAAAGTTTCTCGATATCATCTTCCAGCACATTGACTCGCAGAACCGTTTTTCGCATTCGTTTCAGTTCGCGTTCGTTCTTGCTGCCAAAGACTTTGCTTAGTACCTGCAATACCATCTTACTTTTTCTCTATATAATCAGGGAGTTAGGCGAGGGCCCTCGCCACGAAAAATCTAAGAGATTGGCATCAGCGACTGGCGCGATGGATATAGGTCGAGGGGTCGACTACGCGACCGTTTTTGAATACTTCAAAGTGAACATGAGGGCCGGTCGAACGACCACTACTGCCCATCAGGCCAATGACTTCGCCTTTGCGGACGATATCTCCAGATTTTACTTTTAGATCTTTATGATGGCCGTAACGAGTCGAGTAGCCACCGCCATGGTTGATTTCCACCATCTTGCCGTAGCCATTTCGAGTATCAGCATAGACAACAACACCTGCGGCAACTGAAATGACATCAGCGCCGTTCTTACCAGCGAAATCAACGCCATTGTGCCATGCCCGGTTTCCAGAAATCGGGTCGCTTCTATGACCAAAGCGCGATGACATCCATCCTTTCTTTACAGGTCGCCCCGCAATGAATACATCACGATCCATTTTTCTCTTGGCTAACAAGGTTTCCAAAACACCGAGTTGCTGCTCACGGTCTTCAATGTCATGCGCCAGACGATCCAGTAAATCAATGTAAGCAGGTGCTTGGTAGCCCGCCTGCCCCACCGGATTCTCTGGTCCACCCATCGCCGGGGGCTGGGAGAAATCAAATTCACCTTCATCCAGGCGACCAACTTCCGTCAGTCGTTCACCCAGTGCGTCAAGACGAACAATTCTTGCCTGAAGCTGAGCGATTCGAAGGGCAGAAGCCTCAAGCGTATGCTCTGCATCACCTCTTGTCGTATCTATCGCGTCTCGTTGCTCATCAAGAACCTCACGCCACTTGGCAACCATTTCACCCGTCAACGCGGCCTCACCAACCCCAAATCGGTAAGCGAAGTAACCCGCTGCAGCAGGAATTGAAATCAAACCTGCTAACGCGACGCCAAAGATAAATGCATTCGCATTAAAGGATCGATGTCTGCCGGTTTTGTTGTCAACGATGATGAACTTCATAGATACTGTTTTCTTTACTCTTCGAAACGCGCCATTACATGTCCCGTGTGCCCAAATCTATCAGGTCGACACAGCAGATTCTCAAGGGGTCTAATCATATACTGCATTCACTCTATGCCCAATCTCAAGACTTGCGAACTATACAGCAAATTGTGGATGGCGTGCTGGATGTTGAAACAAGCGTAGCTTCCTTAAAAAACAATGATTTAACGCTGCTCACCGCTAAAAGTACCCAGGCGACCCAGATCCGGTATCGTCAACGTAATATCATTTCTGCACTTCGTCGGCGTGGTCTTGAGGTTTCTTCCCTCAAAATTAAGGTTCAACCCATCTTTTCTGCTAAAAAGCCGGAAGACAGCGAGCGCTACCTGACACCCCAGAATGCCTCCCAACTGCAGCAGACCGCGGCGTATATTGAGGATGAAGCCCTTAAAAACGCCCTGATTAAGCTCTCGAAGAGGACCCGGGGTGACTAGAATTCGCTAGTAACCAGACCGCCATAAGAAATGGGCGCATCTTCCGCCTTGTCAAAGGTGATAATTTCCCAGGCATCTGCTTGCCTTAACAATTTCCTACGCAGCGCATGATTTTCCGTGTGTCCAGACTTGTAACCAACGAACTCACCAATCAGGCTATAACCCAGAAGGTACATATCACCAATCGCGTCCAGGATCTTGTGCCTGACGAACTCATCTTCGTGACGCAGACCATCGTCGTTCAGGATCCGGTACTCATCCACCACGACGGCATTATCGAGACTGCCGCCCTGGGCAAGGTTACGTTCACGCAGGTGCTCAAATTCCTGCATCAGGCCAAATGTTCGAGCCCGGCTAACTTCCTTGACAAATGATGTCATTGAAAAGTCGACGGTGGCCTGCTGTTCCTTGATCACTGCATTGTCATAGACAATTGTGTGGCTGACCCTGAACCCATCGTAGGGACGAATCGTAGCTGACTGGTTGTAGGATCGTGCGCTTTCTTCATCGTTAACCCGAACTTCTTTTTTGATTCGGATGAACTTTTTGGGTGCGTTCTGATCTTCGATTCCTGCAGACTGGATCAGGAAAACAAAGGTGGCGGCGCTACCGTCCATAATTGGCATTTCTGGCCCACTAACCTCAACATAAGCGTTATCAATACCAAGGCCACTAAAAGCCGACATCAAATGCTCTATGGTAGAGATATTCTGGCCATCTCGAGTAATTGTAGTGGCAAGGGTAGTATTTCCAACGAACTCCGTTAGCGCAGGAATCTCAACCACTGGGTCAGCGTCTACCCTTACGAATATGATGCCCGAATCAGCTGCAGCTGGCCTGAGCGTCAGGTATATCTTCTCGCCAGTGTGCAGACCAACTCCTGTCGCACGAATGACGTTCTTCAACGTTTTTTGCCTGATCATTATCTGTTTTCGTCCCCCAATGCGGCGCGAATACTACCAAATGTCGGTGCCAACCTCTATGCCAAATCGCGAATCTGGCATAGATTCCGCTAACTGGAGTCTAAGACTACAAAAATGACATTAAGTTTCAAGAACCGGTAAAAAAACCCAAGAGCAATACCGGCATCGAAGTTAGTAACCATTCACTCACATAGAGCGGGTGGTCAGAGTCGGCTAGTCTGCCTGACGTCTAAGGAAAGCAGGAATATCAAGATACTCCAGGTCCTTGTCTGTCTGCAGATCAACCTCGTCAGTGCCATTAGCCGCAGCATTTCGAATCACTGTGGGTCGCTCGAAATCCGAGTAATCAGGCACGCCATTACCAGCCACCTTTTTCTTGACCTCGTCTTTCATTTTTGGCGATCTTTCCATCTGCGCCTGGACACCCAATCCCGTTGCGACAACGGTCACTCGTAGCTCATCACCCATCGACTCATCAATAACAGTACCGATGACAACCGTGGCATTTTCAGAAGCAAACTCTTCAACGGTCGCTCCAACTTCAGAGAATTCACCCAGAGAGATGTCTGTACCGGCGGCAATGTTCACCAGCACACCCCGAGCTCCCGTGAAATCTACATCTTCGAGCAATGGTGAACGAATCGCAGATTCTGCTGCTTCTCTGGCACGATCTTCACCACTGGCATTGCCACTACCCATCATGGCCATACCCATTTCAGACATCACAGTGCGAACATCCGCAAAGTCGACATTGATCATACCGGGCCTGATAATCAGATCCGCTATACCCTGCACAGCACCCGATAAAACGTCGTCCACTGACCCAAATGCCTCAAGCAATGGCGTCTTTTCCCCGAGGATAGTCAGCAACTTTTCATTAGGAATGGTAATCAGCGAGTCGACATGCTGGGAGAGCTCAACGATGCCTTCTTCAGCAATTCTCATTCTCTTCTTTCCTTCGAACATGAAGGGTTTGGTCACCACTGCAACCGTGAGAATTCCCATTTCCTTGGCAATCTCTGCAACGATAGGTGCAGCCCCGGTACCGGTACCACCACCCATACCAGCGGTGATGAACACCATATCGGAACCATTTAGGCTTTCAGCAATACGGTCTCGGTCCTCAAGCGCCGCATCCCTGCCCACTGAAGGGTCCGCACCTGCACCAAGTCCCCGGGTAATTCCGGAACCCAGCTGAAGAAGCGTTCTGGAACCCAGATTTTTGAGTGCCTGTGCGTCAGTATTGGCGCAAATAAACTCAACTCCCTGGACATCCTGCTTGACCATATGTTCAACGGCATTACCACCACCGCCCCCTACACCGATCACTTTAATGACGGCGTTTTCTGGTGCGCTATCGACGATTTCAAACATAGTTAACCTCCTCAGGCTAAAATCATTTTTGTAAACGAGTGTTTAGTATTAGTGAAAATTTCATTAGTAATCGTTGTTGCGTACATTAGTAGTTCCCCATAAACCAGCTCTTCACCCGGCCCATCATTCCATCCATGCCTGCGGCACCAGGCATCACGATGTTCTCGGGTTGTTGCTTCGCGCCGTACTGCAACAAGCCAACGGCAGTCGAATATATTGGGTTGCGGACAATGTCTGATAAGCCCGACACGTTTTTAGGCTTACCGAGACTGACCGGCATATGAAAGATTTCTTCGGCAAGTTCCACTGCGCCTTCAATCTTCGAAGTGCCTCCCGTCAATACAACCCCAGCTGGAATCAGGTCTTCGAAACCGCTCCGACGCAGTTCCGCTTGCACCAGAGTAAATAGCTCGTCGTACCTTGGCTCAACAACTTCCGCCAAAGCCTGTCTGGAAAGATCTCGATCCTGCCGGTCACCCGCGCTGGGCACTTTTATGGTTTCATTCTCGCCAGCAAGACTTGCCAGCGCGCACGCATACCTTATTTTGATCTCTTCTGCATTCGGCGTCGGTGTTCTGAGCGCCATTGCGATATCGTTGGTTACCTGATCTCCAGCAATCGGAATTACTGCAGTATGCTTGATAGCACCTTCGGTAAAGACAGCGATATCAGTCGTACCTCCGCCTATATCCACAAGGCAAACACCCAACTCTTTTTCGTCTTCGGTAAGCACCGCATAACCAGACGCAAGCTGTTCAAGAATGACGTCCTCAACTTGTAATCCACACCGACGAATGCACTTTTCGATGTTCTGCGCTGCATTCACTGCGCAAGTCACCAGGTGAACCTTGGCTTCCAACCTGACACCGGACATTCCGAGCGGTTCTTTGACCCCCTCCTGATTATCGATGATGAATTCCTGGGGCAAGATGTGAAGTATCTTCTGATCAGCCGGGATCGCCACTGCCTGCGCCGCGTCAATCACCCGATCAATATCTGGCTGGAATACTTCCTTGTCCCTGATGGCAACTATGCCGTGGGAATTCAGACTGCGGATATGGTTACCGGCGATACCGGCATACACCGAATGTATCTGACAGCCGGCCATTAGTTCCGCTTCTTCAACCGCTCGTTGGATTGATTGAACGGTGGATTCAATATTCACCACAACGCCCTTTTTCAATCCACGTGACGAATGACTGCCGATCCCAACAATATCGACTTCACCATCAATCCCTATTTCCGCAACAATGGCGACCACTTTGGACGTCCCAATGTCCAGGCCGACGATCATGCGACTACCTATTGGACTAGTCATAAGCTTCGTTCCCCTACACTTTTATTAAATTCAGCGAGTTTTATTTGATTGTTTTTCTCAAAATGCACCGCAACACCATTGATGTATCGTGCATCCATTCTTTCAACGAACCTGGCATCCCCTCGTTCTGCCAGCCTGACACTGACAGTGAGAAATCTTCGCATGCGCGCTTTCAGATCTTCCTTGCCTAACAGCACCTGCACACCGCTTTCAGTTTCTAGCGACCAGGACCCCCTTTCGGTAACTGTTAGTACTTTTATCTCATGTCCGTGGTTATTCAGCATCTGGCTCAACTGCTGAAACTGTTCCATCACATCCAGCTCAGAACCCCCAGGGCCATACAGATGAGGAAGATCTCCACCTACCAACATTTCGGTGTATAACACTCTGCCTTCCCTATTAATGAACCCGTTGTCGTTCCAGTAGGCAATGACGCTCTCCGGGAAAACTTCAACTTCAATCGCTTGTGGCCAGTTTTTCCTGACATTGGCGTGGTGGACCCAGTCCAGCTCACTCAGGGTCTGCTTGAGCTGTTCAACTTCACTGGATGCAACGTCAACTTCAGTGAGCAACGCTTTAATACTTTCCAGCTGGCGCTCATCAAAGTTACCCACAATAGACATTCGCTCAACATTCGATCGGTCAATGGAGACAGTTGCAAAAGCAAGCACCCCCACTACAAGTAACATCGCGGAAACAGATCCAGTAGAGGGTCGAATCATCACAGTACCCTCCTGCCTTCCCAGCGCTCTGTTAGCGTTCGCGCGAGCTTTGCCGTTTCACCAGCGCCCTGGGTCATTAGAAGGTCGCCAGGCTCAAGGAGCTGTTCCAGCGCTTCTGGCACCTCATCAATGGTACCCACAAACACGACCTGGGCATCAGTTTTAAGCCCCAGCTGTTTATATAAATCTGCGCCGGTCGCTCCTTCTATTCTCTCTTCACCCGCGGCGTAGGTTTCGAGCAACACCAGTTGATCGACCTGTGACAATACGTCGACGAATTGGTCAAACAGCTCCAGGGTTCTGGTATACCGATGTGGCTGGTACACCATGACCAGGCGGGTATCTGGCCAGCCCTTTCTGACGGCCTCGATAACAGCTTTAACCTCGGTTGGATGATGGCCATAGTCATCGACCAGCATGAAATCTCCATCTGCCATGGAAAACCTGCCATGAACCTGAAACCTTCGGGATACTCCTTCGAAATCTTCAAGACCCGCGACAATATCCGGATCCGCAATACCTTCATCCGACGCAATGGCAACAGCTGCCAGAGCATTCAGTACGTTGTATCTGCCGGGCATCGCGAGCCGAATTTTCAAATCTTCTCCCTGCCGCCGACGGACTGTGAAACTCGATGTCAAACCTTCCTGGTGCTCGTCAAACGCCAGGAAATCTGCATCCGAATCAAACCCGTAAGTCAGGATTGGTCTGTTTATCCTTGGGAGAATAGATTTCACAACCGGGTCATCAATACAGGCAACCAGCAAACCGTAGAACGGCAAGTTGTGTATGAATTCAACAAATGCGGTTATCAGCTTTTCAAAACTGCCGTCGTAGTTCGCAAGGTGATCCTTGTCTACATTCGTTAGCACTGTAACCACGGGCTGCAAATGCAGAAATGAGGCATCACTCTCGTCTGCTTCCGCAATCAGGTAGCGCGAGGCCCCCAGACGTGCGTTACTTTCAGCACTATTTAATAAACCTCCAATAATGAAGGTTGGGTCAAGCGATGCCTGCCGAAAGATAGAGGCAATCAGGCTGGTTGTTGTCGTTTTCCCATGGGTACCGGCAACTGCGATACCATGACGATAGCGCATGAGCTCGCCCAGCATTTCCGCTCGCCGAACCACCGGAATACGAATATCATGAGCCGCAACGAGCTCGGGGTTAGTCCGGCGAATAGCACTGGAAACAACCAGGACATCGGCATTCTCTATGTGAGATGCGTCATGCCCGATCGACACTTTTGCACCGAGTGTTTCCAACCTTCTGGTCACCGTTGACGCATTCATATCGGAGCCAGAAATCTGGTAACCCTGATTTAGCAGGACTTCTGCGATGCCACACATACCCGCGCCGCCAATACCCACGAAATGTATGCACTTGATGCGCCTCATTTCAGGCACCGTCATTGCCAAAGCCGGGCTAACCATTTCGCTTACCCCGCCTGACGTTGGTGGTCTGGAATTGACGCGTTTCATAGTCAATTCGAAGAATCAGCGCGACCATTATGCAACTGACAATTAGGCTGTTTCCGCCATAACTCATAAAGGGCAAAGTCAGCCCCTTGGTAGGCAGAATGCCGAGATTGACGCCAAGATTTACACTTGCCTGAATTCCAATGATAAGAGACAACCCGTAGGCAAGGTAAGCATGAAACTGAAGTTCCTGACGACGCGCTGCATTCCCAATAGCAAGCCCTCGTAAAACCAAACCGGCAAAAAGAAGTATCACCAGCCCGGCACCAATGATACCCAGTTCTTCTGCAACGATTGAGAACAGAAAATCTGTATGGGCCTCTGGAAGGAAGAACAACTTTTGAATGCTGTTACCCAAGCCTAGCCCAACCCATTCACCCCGACCGAACGCAATAAGCGCCTGTGTCAATTGATAGCCGGAATCAAACTGGTGTTCCCAGGGGTCCGCAAATGCCAGAAGCCTGGCCAGGCGGTATGGCGTTAGTGTCGCAATGAGTGCTATAGAAGAAACACAAAGCGCAACCAGAGGCAGAAAGAAGCGGTAGGGGACACCCGCCAGGAAGATCATCCCAATAGCCGCGCTGATGATGACAATAGCAGCGCCAAAGTCCGGCTGCCCAAGCAGCAGAAAAACAATCAGCGTTAGCACGACAAGAGGCTTCGCAAAACCACTGAGAGAGGTTTCAATTTCCTCCTTCCGTCTTACCAGGTAACCCGCCATGTAAATCATGACAAATAGTTTTACGAACTCCGACCCCTGGAGGCTGAATGTCCCAAGCGCTACCCACCGGGTTGCGCCATTGACCTCTTTGCCTATACCAGGAACCAGAACTACCATCAGCAGAAGAAACGAGACGGCAAGCAAAGCGGCATCATATTTTTGCCACCGCTGGATCGGGACACTGATTGCAACCAACGCAGCTGCAACACCCACGAGAAGATAGATGCTATGTCTGGTTAACAGAAAAAATGGATTACCGTAGGTTTTGACGCCAATCTCTAATGACGCCGACCCGATCATCACAAGACCATAAAGGATGAGGAATACTGCAATCCCAAAAACCAGGGGATCTACCGGGAAACCAGTCAGCTGCGGCGTAGAAACGGAGAGTTTCTTAACCATACTCATGACTTAAGTCTCCCGACGAGATCCTTAAAGGAATCACCTCGTTCAACATAGTTCTGATACTGGTCATGGCTGGCACATCCAGGCGACAGCAATACAATGTCCCCATCGGTTGCTCTAGCCGCTGCAGCAGAGACCGCCTGAGCCAATACGTCACAGGCTATCGTGCCCTGCCCTGAAAACTCACTCTGCAACGCTGCATAGTTTGCACCAATCAGATATACACCTTTTAGATAAGACCCCAGCTCAGCGGAGAGCCCATCAAAACCAAGTCCTTTTGAATCACCCCCCGCAATGAGGTGAATGTTCCTGCCCCGGGCCTGCCCCTTGACGGTTGCAACCAAAGCACCAGGATTGGTCGCTTTCGAATCATTGACATAGGTAACCCCGTCAACTTCGCCAACAATCTCCGATCGATGCGGCAATCCCTTGAACCGCCTCGCGGTATCCAGCATCGCTCTCATATCCAAACCGATGAGCCAGCCGATAGCCAAACCCGCCAATATATTTTGAAAATTATGTGTGCCTGATATCTGCAGTTCATCCCCTGAAAGTAAACTTGTATAGCCCTGCACCAACCACGTCTGCTCACCCTGAACAGAAATCCCAAAGTTGTTCTCTCCTGGCAGCATATCCGAACCAAAGGTTGCAGCAGAATTGGCCGAGCCCAGATCATCTGACATTGAGCGGTTTGTGACCGCTCTCTTGGCGTTGTCATATAAGCCAAGTTTAGTCCGGTAGTAATCCTGTTCGTTCGCGTATCGATCCATGTGGTCCGGCACGAGGTTCAAGACAACCGAAATTTCGGTTTTCATTGCCGTCGCCAGTTCGAGCTGATAGCTGGAGATTTCCAGAACGTGGAAATCCACGTCAACCGCAAGCACATCAAGACAGGGCGCACCGATATTCCCTGCAAGCGATACGTTCTTCCCCTGGTCGCGGATCAGTTCGAACACGAAACTGCTCACGGTTGATTTGCCGTTCGTACCTGTTATTCCAATAATGGGCGCGGCGGCCAGTTCTCCAAAGAGCTGAATATCACCGTGCAGGATTTTCCCGCTGGCGCGAGCCATTGACACAGCTTCGTGACCAAGAGGAACACCCGGACTGATAAATATTTCGTCCGCTTGCAACAAACAGTCAACGGAAATATTGCCGATGATTGCGCCTGGACTGATCCTATCAACGGCCACGACATTAGCCTCACAAGGATTGTCGTCTGCCACCACAAAATCTTCACCGCGCGCGGCAAGGAATCGCGCATAACTTAAACCAGTTTCTCCGAGGCCTACGATCACGTTATTTTTCCTCGTCATTTGTCACCGCACCTGCGCTCATGACTTCTTCAATGACCGCATAGTCATTGAAGGGCACCCTGCCTGAAGCTAGCTCCTGATAGTCTTCGTGACCCTTCCCTGCGATCACTACTATTTCATTTCCCGACGCCAGATGAATAGCTTCACGAATTGCCTCAGCCCGATCTGCATTGACATGCAGATCAACGGCATCCATCCCGGCCTGAATCTCACCAATGATAGATTCAGGTTTTTCACTACGGGGGTTATCGCTTGTGAGCACAACCCGATCAGCAAGGCGGGACGCGACCTGGCCCATAACCGGTCGCTTTGAACCATCGCGATCACCACCACACCCAAAAACACAGCTAATGTGATGATCGGGAAAGTGTTCGCGCACGGCAGAGAGTGCTTTCTCCAGTGCGTCTGGCGTATGCGCATAATCGACAATAATAGTGGGCTGCCCTGCCCTTCGTAACACATCCATTCTCCCGGCAACGGGGGACAATTTCTTTAGAGAAGCTTCAATTTGTGATGTGCGCCATCCCATCGAAACCAGCGTGGCGATCACCGCGAGAACGTTCTGAACGTTAAATAACCCAAACAAGGGAAGCTGCGCCTTAACAATATCGTTATGTACGGAAATAGAAACTTCAACCCCACGGGCCGTTGCTGCCGCTTCTATCAGCGAAACATCCGTTTCTTTTTCAAGGCTATAACCGATCACCCGAACACCGCCGCC
>DTZW01000248.1 GCA_012961165.1 Gammaproteobacteria bacterium
ATTGGGCCTGTTATGTGGCATAGCAAGTGCTCAGTAGGTTTCGCCCTTTCAACCAGCAATAAAACCAGCTAACTGGGGTTTGTGGCAATAGTAAGCTTAAAAAAATAGATCGACAAAACGTTGGTAGGCGTCTTTATCTTCATTTGGCCATACCGCCCTAATTTGTCCGAACTTAAACAGACATCGGCGCATCTTTTTACTGCTCGGGCATATTCACGGCAAAATCCCTCATTTATTCATGTCAGTGACTTTGTCGTTCTGAAAGTCAAATTGAGGTCATTGCGCGGTGCGTGCTACCGTTTTTGTCTTCTGCCATTAAAGGGCGACGATTTATCCCGGGCGCTTATCGAACGCTGGAAGGTCTTCAGGAATATGGTGGAAATCCTGCTTATCGCAGGTAAAGATCGCTACAGCCGGAGCGAAAATTGAAGGGTCATCGAGGGTTCCCACCTTGATCACAATCGAACCTGGCCTGCTTGGGGTTTCTGATGCGACTCCAGTTCCGCATTTCTCACAAAAATGTCGGGTCACCGGTCGTTCAAGATCAGAGCGACGGAATTGCTTCATTTCACCAGATGTCAACTGAAAGCCCTCAAGAGGAAAAATCATCAGCGCCGCTGGATTTCCTCCGCTGATGTACTGACACTCCCGGCAATGGCACTGAAGTGATGCTTGTGCCTCACTGGTAATTTCATAACGAACTGCACCACAGTAACATCCTCCGGCTATCTTCATTATCGCGCTCCTCCTACATGGTGTTTCTTCACGCGCTATTATAAGGCGAGCTATAAGGCGAGCGGTGTTTCGGCAATTACTTGATCGCAAAGGTCCCGCGATTGAACCTGACTGGGTCGTTTAATTGGCGCACCACCTTTTCCCAACCCTCGTAAGTACTTTTTTATCACGGGTTAGGCAAGGATCGAAGCTGTATCCACCTGTCCAAAGTCAGATGGTCTGCCCACGCTCCAGACCGCTCTTACAGTAGCACTGCAATTACCGTGCACTAGAAAACTTCGATTTTGCAAAACCTTCTTGCTTATCTCAGGAGTGCTTTTGTTTTTGTTAACAATGCAAGAGGAGTTACATTGGCTATCTTACTGGGGCAGCACGGCCAAGTGATTATTGCTGATACGCGAATATCGCTTTGATTAACGAAAATTGAAATACTCAGACGATGATTAACCCAGCCCCAAGGAGTCCCAAACCGACTATCGCAGCTGCTCCTAGCAGGGCTATCATGCCTACGCGAAAGATAAACACGGCTACTAATGCCGCAACGACGAGTGCTACCGCTATCGGGTCAAGGGTTATGGGATCTGGAACGGCTACGCGTAGCCCAAAGGCTTCAAATGTTCCCACATCTTTGAACATCACATGCAGCGCAAACCATACTGCCAGGTTAAGAATAACTCCAACAACAGCGGCGGTGATGGCAACGAACGCTGCCGACAGCACCTGGCTTTGTCGAAGCTGTTCTACATAAGGTGCGCCCATAAAAATCCATAAGAAGCAAGGCACAAAAGTCACCCAGGTTGTCAACAAACCGCCTAGGACGCCGGCTACCAATGGTGCCAGACCACCTGCATCCCGGAATGCCCCTAAGAACCCTACAAACTGAGTTACCATAATTAACGGACCCGGAGTAGTCTCAGCGAGGCCAAGCCCGTCCAGCATCTCTCCTGGCTCAAGCCAGCCGTACGTTTCCACAGCCGCCTGCGCTACATAGGCCAATACGGCATAGGCACCACCAAACGTTACGACTGCCATTTTCGAGAAAAATACTGAAATGTCGACAAATACATTACCCGGGCCGAGAAACAAGACCAGGCCTATTACCGGCGTGGCCCAAAGCAGTAACAAAACGACACTGATACCAAGAACACGACTAGCTCCAGGCCGGGCGTGGTCGGGAACCTCCTCCCCGAGAATGGAACTTTCAGTACTAACCGCCTCTTCACCCGTCGCGGTGGCCCCACCGCCTAAAAAACTCTGTACGCCGTATCGGCCACTTAGAGCGCCAACCACTGCAGCAGCGATGATGATTACCGGAAAAGGTATATCAAAGAAGAAAATACCCATAAAAGATAAGCCAGCCAATGTCGCCATCACGCTATTACGCAATGCCTTTTTGCCGATCCTGACAACCGCCTGTAACACGATCGCCAGCACCGCTGCTTTTAGTCCAAAGAACATGGCTGCGACGACATCCACCTCGCCATACAGGGCATAAACGCAGGTCAGCACCATTACCGCCAGCATACCCGGAAGAACAAATAAAACCCCTGCGACCAATCCACCCCGCCACTGGTGCATCAGCCATCCCAAATATATGGTCAGTTGTTGGGCTTCCGGCCCTGGCAGCAACATGCAAAAATTCAGCGCGTGAAGGAAACGGGTCTCCCCTATCCAGCGCTTTTCTTCAACAACTATGCGGTGCATCACGGCGATCTGCCCAGCTGGGCCACCAAAACTTAACATCGCGACTCGTAACCAAACGACAGCCGCTTCGCGAAAACTCGGCCACGGCCGCCCATCAGCACCTATCGTGGGCGATTTTGGGGTCACTACATTAGACATCGTGTGGTAATACTCCTAGTAACACGCCCATTGGCTATCCGGAATAGACGGTGGCCGCGCTAAAACTAAACCGGCGGCCAATGAGCAAAAGTCAGAAAGCTGAGACCAGCACTATAAACGCACCAACACCAGCACAAACTGCAAGCAGGACTCTGCGCCCCAGCAAAAAGAAGACCGCAAGCCCGACAACAACCCCAAAGACCCTAAAAGATAGAGGCGTTTGGGTTAACGGGCCTATTGGCAAAACGATCATCCGGGCGATAAGCCCGCCCAGCATTGCGTAAGAAACGCAGGTGACCCATTGAAAAACTGCACCCTCATGATTGATACGTGACGCGAACAAAACGCCTAAGCCACGCCAAAGATAAGTGACGCCGATTGCACCCAATGTCACTAGTCCGATATCGATAGCCTGCACATCAATCATGATTTTTTTCCCTGCCCTGACGCTTTTGCCCTACGAGAAAAGCCAACGTACCTCCAACCACTCCCGTTATCAGTAGATCCAGATCAGGCGCTATCAGATGAAAAAGCACGCCCAGTGGAGCGCCAATCAGTAACGCGGTAGACGCACTGTGACCTTGAGCGCCTGCCAACAAAATGGCGAAGAACAACGGATTCAGGAAAATGAGTCCGAGCGCAATTGGCTGTGGCAGCAGGCCAACCCCTAAGAATCCGATAGCAGTGCCCAGCAACCCCGAGGCCATACAAATAGATGCGAATACAATGTAATAACGCTGCCGCAATTCAGGTGAGATTGTCCCAAAACGCCTCAGTCCTGCAGCCCAGGAGTTAATCGACAACATCTGAACCAGAACAAACATCCATCCAGGGCGCGTAGCGCTGGACCGTATCAGCGGGACAAAGGA